>PBDC01000091.1 GCA_002717185.1 Rhodospirillaceae bacterium | reverse complement strand
TTTGTAATGACCGGCGCTGGCCGGAGACTTTTCGCGTAATGGGTATGCAGGGGGTCGAGATGGTGATGCTTGGCTATAACACGCCGGCAGCGAACGCAGTCGGACCGGAACCATTTCATGTGCGCATGATGCACAATCATATAACAATGCAGGCGGGCGCCTACCAAAACGGCACCTGGGTTGTTGGCGTGGCGAAAGCCGGACTGGAAGAAGGTTGTGACTTAATGGGCGGAAGCGTAATTGTGGCACCGTCGGGCGAGATCGTGGCACAGGCGCATACGCTTAGTGATGAACTCATAGTGGCAGAATGCGATCTCGATGAATGCACCTTCAACAAAACGACAATCTTTAACTTCGAAGCCCATCGTCGCCCAGAACACTACAAGATCATCACTGAACAGGTTGGAGCTGTCGCGCCGCCGGAGGAGTGAAGCTATGACCGAATCCATCGTAGTAATTAATCCGAACTCGACGTCTGCCTGCACTGAGGCAATCGATGTCGCAATGCAGGCGCTTCGCCTGGAAGGCGGGCCTGCGATCGAATGTGTGACTATGAATGAGGGTCCGCCAGGCATCGAAAGTCAGCATGATTCCGACAGTATAATAATACCACTTTGTGATTATATTCATACCCGGGATAACGATGCCAGCGCGTTCGTTATCGCCTGCTTCAGCGATCCAGGCCTACACGCGGCACGAGAACGGACGGACCATCCTGTTCTTGGTATTGCGGAATGCGCCTATTTGACCGCAATGACCCAGGGTGAAGCCTTCGGTGTCATCTCAATCCTGGAACCGTCGGTCAAACGGCACGGCCGCTACGTGCGACAAATGGGAATTGACAGCCGCAGCGCCGGCGACCGTGCAATCGGATTGGGCGTCGTCGAACTGGCGCAGGAAGAAAAAGTGCTTGATCGCATGATAGAGACGGGCCGCGCGTTGCGTGACGAAGATGGTGCCGATGTGCTGATACTCGGCTGTGCCGGCATGGCACGCTACCGTGACCAGGTCTCCGATGCGGTCAGCCTGCCCGTAGTTGAACCAAGTCAGGCCGCAGTTGCAATAGCGATGGGTCGGCTTTGTTGCGGGTAACGCGGCTCTCGCATGTCTGATCGTCTGGTTAGGGACGCTAATTAGCGGCTCGTGCTATCAAGTTAGCAGACCGATTATATTGAGGCAGGTTTATAAGAGGCGTAAGCCAGGTTGCGCCAAAATTTGGTTTTTTGAATTTTAGCTTTCACTACTGCGGGGTCTTTTCCTGATTACGGAGTAGTTTGCAGACCTGCTGAAATTACCGAGAAATCTGATAATTATAGCAATGGTCCTGAACGGCGTAACAGTATTGGTCTGTCTGTTTTAAGGTATCGGGGCATAACTCCGCCCGCAACGGTTTCGCTGCTAACGCGTCCAACATGAGTAAATTCTTCGCCAGTAGAGGCGAAAATATTAATCAGTGTACCTGTGGTTTTAGCATCAATGCAGCAAGCTGATTTCCGCCGCGCGTTTCAGGGATTCCATCATGGAGATCCGTTTCAGGTAGGCGCGATTTTGTTTTGGGTCGCTTTTGATATTACGCAGACGGTTGCGGAATTCAGCTTGATCGTTTTCGCTCGCAAATTCCATGTCCCTTTTGTTTTGAATGGTCTGGACCTGCACCGATTCCATTGTGACCGTCCGCCGTTGCAGATCGTAGAGGTCTAGTTGCGTTGCATCTGAACACCCCATCCAGACAAGGGCCAAACGGTCTGCCAGATTGAATGCATCGTGGATACCGCCGTTCATGCCCATTCCGCCGAGCGGATTGTTTATATGCGCTGCATCGCCGGTCAAGAAAACTCGGCCCTTGCGAAACGTTTCGGCGACACGCTGGTGAACCTTGTAGAGTGTGCGATGCACAACCTCAGAGGGGCCGGCTCCATTGGCCACCCAATCTAGACATCGGCTCCCATAGTCCGGATCCAGCGCGGTCTGGTCTGTTATATCCTTGGCGATCGGTAGCATGACTCGCCACAGGCCCGGTATCCGCAGCAGGAAATGCCATTGCTGCGGATCAGCTACATAGCTGACGGGATCTAGATCAGGAATTTCATCAGCGAATTCGAAGGGTGTACTAAGTACTAGAAACCGGTCCGGCCAGGTAAAGCCTTCGAACGTTAGGCCGATCGCGCGCCGGACATGACTGCTGGCACCGTCCGCACCGATCAGCCAACGACCCGTTCTTTCACCTTTTGTCAGGACGACTGTGACGCTGTCAGCATCCTGGTGGCAATCCTCGACACCGTTGGAGAAGACGATCTCGAAGTCTGGATCAAGTGTCAGCTTGTCCAGTAGAATCCGTGTCAGACGCCACTGTTCGCACTGCAGTCGAAACGGGTGCTTAGTCAGGTCAGCAATATCGCCGAAATCGAAGCGCGCAATTAGACCGTCACTTTTGCTACGGTATTGGAGGCTGGGCGCGCGCAGCCCTTGCGCCTCCAGCGGTGCCGCAGCACCGAGTTCGTCTAACATGTCGAGGGTTGAGGGGTGGAAGGTTGAAGCGCGTGACTCCGTGGCGAGATTAGAGCCGGCCTCGAATACGGTCACCGGGACGCCGTGCTGGATAAGCCGCGCAGCTGCCGAAAGTCCAACCGGACCGGCACCGGAAATAAAGACCCGTTCTTCCGTCATTTCATCTCGCCTGTTGTCGCTAACCTACCCGGCTGCGCGCATAATCGCAGACTACCTTGATAAGGTTGGCCATTATCGCCTGCTGCTCTTCGAAATGGCCTTCGCGTTTTTTCATATTGCGCTCGTCCCAATATAAGCGGCGGTTGATTTCGATCTGTAGACTGTGGCGTTCCTCCGACGGATCACTATAGGCACGCACGAGTTCGACCCCCTTCTGTCCGTCATTGATGCCAACATGGAAGCCGAAGCCGGCCAAGGTCTCGCGAACCAGCTCGGTGAACTCGGCACCGGCAGTGGTGCCGTCACGATTGCCGAGCACGTAGTCGTTCTTGTTCGGTTCGCCAGCCTTCTCGAAGCCGGTGGCCCATTTTGACGGCATTGAATGGCAGTTAATGTGCCAGGCAGCGCCGAAGGTTGCATAGGTGGCATCGAGATGATTGCGCAGGGTGTCGTGATAGGGCCGCCAAAAATTCTCAATGCGATGATGAACCTCTTCGATCGACAGTTTGCGTTCGTATATCCGTCTGCGATCGCGTCCCGATCGA
This sequence comes from Rhodospirillaceae bacterium, assembly GCA_002717185.1. The sequence continues at coordinate 22,449 of PBDC01000091.1, read as the reverse complement.
CTGCGGATCAGGCCCATGCCGGAACGTGTCTTGTGGCTGATTTCTATTGGGTGCGGCCACTCGCCATCCAGCATGTCGGGATCAATATCGGACGCGGACCGGTTCGGATCGATATACATTCGGCTGAACTCCGCGGCGATTAGCGGCGAGCCGTGATCTGGGGCCGCGGAGAAAAGTTTCTCGACGCATGGGTCTTCACCCCGGCGCAGCATCCACAGGGGCACGATGTAATCAAAATCGTCTGGGTAGTGACTACCGCTGTGTGGCGAGTCGAAGACGACGGGGGTGGGCTCGCCGCGCGGGGGAATGACAGTTATATAAGGATGCATTTTTAAAATAGGATTTGGGCGCCAAAGTTGCGTTTTGGATCAAGTTCGCGCTGAATGAGACCGAGCGGCTTGGCGCTGTCCGGCTTGTCACAGGGTTGGAACAGTCCACTGCCTTGTTCGGCATGCAGGGTACCATCCTCGACCACGATTCGGCCACGGCTCAACACTTGCACTGGCCAGCCCGTTAGCTGCATGCCCTCATAGGGTGTGTAACCTGTATTGTCATGCAGCATGTCTGCCGTGACGGTGACCTTACGGTCTGGGTCCCAGATTGTTATGTCTGCGTCAGTGCCGACCGCGATTGTGCCTTTGCGCGGGTAGAGACCGTAGATCTTCGCGTGTGCTGTGGACGTGATGTCGACAAAGCGATGGATGTCGATCCGCCCCTTGCCGACCCCTTCCGAAAACAGCAAGGGTAGGCGCAGCTCGATGCCCGGCACGCCGTTGGCAATCTCTTTGAAAGACGGGTTAGGCCCCGCCTTAAGCTTGCCGGTCTCGTCGAAGCGGTAGGGAGCGTGATCGGATGAAACGACCTGGAACACACCCGTCTGGATACCGTGCCAGATTGCTTCTTGCCCTTCTTTGTCGCGAGGCGGTGGGCTGCAACAGAACATTGCGCCCTCCATACCTTCGCGGTCGAGGTCGTCTAGCGTGAGAAAGAGATATTGAGGGCAGGTCTCGCCATAAACCTTTAGGCCTTTTGCTTGGGCTATGCGGATCTCCTCCATAGCCTCCTGAGCGGAGACATGGACGATCAGCAGTGGCGTGTCGAGCAGTCGGCCCAGCGCGATCGCCCGGTGCGTCGCCTCGCCCTCGGCAACCTCTGCATGGCTAACGCCGTGATAGACCGGCGCCCGGTTGCCGCCATCAATAAGGCGCTGCGCCAGCCAGCGGATCATGTCCCAGTTCTCCGCGTGGATCATGGTCAGCGCGCCCTCGCGCCTTGCCGTGGAGAGTACTTCTAGCATTTGGTAGTCGTCGAGCTTTGTGCCCTCGTAGGTCATATAGACCTTGAAGGAGGTGTAGCCGTTACTGATCAGCGCCGGCAGTTCTTGGCCTAGTACCTGTTCGGTCGGGTCCGTAATAATTAGATGGACCGCGTAATCGATCACCGCCTTGGCGTCACCACGTTCGCGATAATCCTTGACGACGGCGGTTGCCGACTGGCCGCGATGCTGGGCGGCGAAGGGAATAATCGTCGTCGTCCCGCCGAATGCCGCGGCCACCGTACCGCTGTGGAAGTCGTCGGCGCACATGACACCCATGCCCGACACTTGCTCAATATGGCAGTGGCTGTCTATACCGCCGGGCAGCACCATCTTGCCCGTTGCGTCGACCTCTCTCGCACCAGCGTCCAGCCCTTGCCCCAGCGCCGCGATCTTGCCGTCGCGGACGCCCACATCGCAGACCGTTCTGTCCGTTGCCGTGATTACCTCGCCGCCGCGAATGACCAGATCATAAACCGTCATCGATTGCCTCCCGGAATCCAACAATGCGCCGCAACTTTGACAAGGTGCTGCGTGCTGCACAAGCGTTTCGCTCCCTTGAAACAACGATACTTATCGGTAAAAAGATCGCAGCATCTGATTGGAGTTATCATGAACGACACGCTTTCCCCGCCGCCGGCCGATTCCTATCACCGCTTCCTCGACTACGACGTGGTCGAACGTAGCGACGGGTTCGTGCGTTTGGCAATGAACGGCTTCAACCATCACCGCAACCGCGGCGACTATATCCATGGCGGCGTTTTGATGTCACTGATGGATATCGCGGGCATTATGGCCGGAGGCCGCGCCAGCGGCGAGACGCGCAAGGCAGTGACCGTCAATCTGAACTGCAACTTCCTATCGACTGCGATGGGCGAGACGGTGCACGCGGAAGGACGCATTATCCGGAAGGGCCGCTCGATGTTCTTCTCTGACGTCCGCGTCGTCGATGCGGAGAGCGGTAAGATCTACTCGTCCGGCCAGGGCGCGTACAAATACCTTTAGGCTTTCGCGCCGCCTATCAAGGCCACGTTGCCGTGTAAATGCAGTACCTGGGGTGCCAGCCCGGCGGCCGGGAACCATTCTAGATAGTCGGCCAGGCGCGCGGGGCGGTTGTCCGTCCCAAGGTCTGTCTGGTAAGCCTCGAAAGTGTCGGCGGTGCGCATGCCCCGACCATGTACCCGTTCGATGCGCGACCAGATGCTTTGCTGCAAGGGGAACAGGGATGGCTCATCTAGGCGCAGTCGGTCGTACAGCATAAAAACGCCGCCCGGCGCAAGGAGCGCAGCAGCCGCGCCGATGACTGCCTGTTTCGCCGGATCGGGCAGATCGTGGAAGGTCAGAGCAGTAAAGATCGCACCGTAGGCCCGCTCCGGAATCGGAATGTCGCCGATCGCTTCCAGGTCGCCCTCGATTGCGGTGAACCGCTCTGCCGGCAGCATGTCTTCTGCCTGCTGCAACGCGTCTCCCTTGCGATCGACGCCGACGATATTGAGGTCGGGGCGTTTTTCTAGAATCAGGTGCGCCACATAGCCAATGCCGCAGCCGAATTCCAGCACTGTCTGGCCTCGCCCTGCGGTGTCGGCGATTAGCGTTGCGAGGATATCGAGCTGTTCGCCGCGGGTCGGATGTCTTTGGACGGGGTCTTCCACGATTTTCTCCAACTTTCTTAACGTGCCAATTTGCCGTGGTGAGATGATGCCGGCGTGCGTCGGCAATATACAACAATCTTAATTACTTTGAATGCACCATCTACCGCGACCACTGTCGCAAGCGTTGGATGTGCGCCTCGAGGCATGCGAAGCGCCGTCCTATGACGGTGCCCGGTCTTTGGCTCGTCATGGTCGGTGCCTAAGCCGCGCGTTCGCTTGACAAGCGCCGAGGCCGAATGGCTTCATCGCCGTGCAAAAAAAACCAGATCCAGGGAGAGGCCAATGAGCGACACCGACAGCAAGAAGGCACTTGAGGCTGCCCGCGCCGCGGGACTCGGTCGGATGGCGGATCGTTATCCGGATGATGTCGCGCGTGCCTTCACATTCGCGCAGTCGCTGCGCAGCCGTATGACCATCGATGTCGAGCCGGCCGATGAACCGGCACATGTCTATCGTGCCGGAGGAGGGGAATAATGACCGACTTTGCTTTTTTAACCATCGCCGATGCGGCGAAGAAACTGAACGCCAAGGAGATCTCTCCCGTCGAATATGCTCAGGCGTTGCTCGACCGGATATCGGCGCATGACGGCGCCTACAGTTCTTTCCTGCATGTCTCTGCCGACATGGCGCTGGATGAGGCGCGTGCCGCGGAAAGCGAGATCATGGCTGGCAACTGGCGAGGTCCGCTGCATGGTGTGCCTTATGCCCTGAAGGATATCGTCGATGCGACCGGCATGCCGACGACCTGTCATTCTAAGGTCATGCAGCGCAACAGCCTGCCGGAAACCGATGCTGACGTGACTGATCGGTTCAAGAAGGCCGGTGCGGTGCTGCTTGGCAAGACGGCGACGCACGAGTTCGCGATTGGCGGTCCGAGCTTCGACCTGCCTTGGCCGCCAGCGCGAAACCCCTGGAACAGGGCGCATTTCACCGGTGGCTCCTCGAGCGGGTCCGGCGCGGCCCTGGCGGCTGGTTTTGTGCCGGCCGCGATCGGTACGGACACGGGCGGCTCTGTCCGCAACCCGGCGTCCATGTGCGGCCTGGTTGGTATGAAGGCGACCTACGGCCGAGTCAGCCGCCGTGGGGTTTTTCCGCTCTCCTTCACCCTGGACCATGTGGGGCCGATGACCCGCACGGTTGAGGATAACGCGATCCTGCTCAACATCATCGCGGGACACGACTCGCAGGACCCGGGCAGTGCGCCGATCAACAAGCCGGACTTCACGTCGGGTCTGGGCAGGAGCATTAAGGGCATGCGGATCGGCGTGATCCGTCATTTCTTTGAAACCGACATGCAGGCTGATCCGGAAATGGCCAAAGGCATTGACGATGCGCTCGACGTGCTGCGCGGTTTGGGCGCGGAGGTCCGCGATATGACTCTCGCGTCGCTCGACCATTACGCGGCGACCAACCGGGTGATCTTGCTGTCTGAAGCCTATGCGATCCACGAGCAGTGGTTCCAGGAACGACCGGAGGATTATGGCGAGCTCACCCGTCAGCGGATCATGGGGGGTGCCTTCATCCGCGCTGCGGACTACGTCAACGGCACCCGCGTGAAGGCACAGCTGGTGGAGGCCTATAATGAAGCGATGACTGATTTCGACGTCGCCATCACCGCGTCTAGCATGGATCCGGCGTGTGAGATCGAGGATGCGGAAGCGACGGAGCGGACATATGGCCGCCAGGCGCGCGCGCCCTTCAACGTGCTGGGCGCGCCGGCGTTAGCGGTGCCGACCGGGTTTTCGAGCGCCGGTCTACCACTATCGATGCAGATTGTCGGCAAGCCGTTCGACGAGGCGCTGATCTATCAGGTCGCGCATGCCTACGAACAAGCGACGGACTGGATCAAACGCCGTCCTCCGATGGCCGCCTGATCGTTCGGTGGCCGGACCCGTTTTTAAGTCGCGCGACGCCGAGGTTAAGCAGGATTGGGTCGCCCTAGACCGGTATCTACGGGAACGCGGTCACGCCTTGACCGGGGCGGAGCCGCCGCAGCAGTTCGCGTCCGGGTTCGGCAACATTAACTATTTGCTAGAGATGGATGGCGCGTTGCGGGTGCTGCGCCGGCCGCCGACGGGTCCAGTGCCACCTGGCGCAAATGATATGGGCCGCGAGAGCAAGATCTTGAGCGGGCTGTGGCGCGAGTTCCCGCTCGCGCCGAAGTGCCTGTTGTTCTGCGATGACAAGGCTGTGCTGGGGGCGCCCTTCTTCATCATGGAATATCGGCCAGGCCTAGTGATCGGTGGGGAGATGCCGGCAGAGGTCGCTGCGCGTGGCACTCCCGGCGTTCAAATCGGCGAGACCCTGGTGACCCTGCTGTATGATTTGCACCGCGTCGACCCGGCCACGGTCGGGCTTGACGATATGGGCCGGCCGGAAGGATTCCGAGAGCGCACCGCGACGGGCTGGTTCAAGCGGGCGCGCCTGGCCTGGGATGGGGAGCCGCCAGCCGTACTAGACGAAATTGAGGCCTGGCTCGCCGTCGACCGCAAACTGCCGGCGGCGGAGACGACCTTTTTGCACAACGACTTTAAGCTCGACAATGTCGTACTCGACCCCAAGAGCCTTGACCCGGTCGCTGTGCTCGACTGGGACATGGGGACCCGCGGCGACCCGCTTGTCGATCTCGGCGCTATGCTGGGCTATTGGACCGAAGCAGGCGACCCGGAGGCGATGCAGCAACTTAAGCAGATGCCGACTGGCGGCTATGGCTTCCCGAGCCGGGAAGCCATAGCGCAAGATTACGCCGCTCGTGCGGGCCGCGACCTCTCAGGCTTCAAATGGTATCGAGTGCTGACAACCTTCCGTGTCGCGGTCATCTTTCAGCAACTCCATCGGCGCTACCGTGAAGGCGGCGCTGGCGATCTGCGCTTTATGAAATTCGGATCTTTGGCGGAAGGCCTGCTCGAGTTAAGCCACGAGGTCGTGCAGGACCGTATCTTTTGATTTTGTGCGTATTGGGGTGCGCAATCCAATTCCAAGCCATTCGATTCCGCCCCCACTTCGGTCCTCCTCCATTATTGGTAGGCAGAAACGGTTTTGTTTCAAACAGCCGTCCGTTTTTCTTCGATGAGAGGAGGCAAGAAAGAGGTATGCAACGCAACGCAAAAATTCGTCAAACCTGAGACGGGAACGATTATCGGCAGCGATCCCGCTGTCACCCGATTAAGCTGCCATCGTCCGGGGTGATAGCCACGATGCTGGAACGCGGTACTGTGTCGCCCCCGCCTGGAAAATGGCTGCTGCCGCCTTTCTCGCCCGGATGCTGGATGCCAACGAACAGCGTCCTGCGGTCTGCGGCCCAGGTGATACCCGTTACCTCGCACTCCCGCGGGCCGACCAGGAAGCGGCGGATCTCGCCGGTCTCCGGATTGCCGACGAGCATTTGGTTGTTGCCCATGCCGGCGAAATCGCCCTTGTTCGTGTAGTTGCCATCTGTTTGGATCCAAAGCAGACCGTTTTTATCGAAGGCGATCCCGTCGGGCGAATTGAACATGTTGCCGGCGTTGATGTTCTTGGAGCCCGCAAAGGCGTCTGAATGCACGGTCGGGTTCCCCGCTAACACAAAAAGGTCCCAGCGGAAGCCGGTGCTTTCGTGATCGGCGCCGTCCGGCGACCAGCGGACAATTTGGCCGTAATGGTTCGCTTCGCGGGGGTTTGGGCCGCCGACTGGGGTCGCGTCGTTACCCTTGTTCGGCTTGATCCCGCGATTCTTGTTATTCGTCAGCGTGCAGTAGACCTCGGCCTTCTTAGGGTGTGCGGCGATCCATTCCGGCCGGTCCATCGTGGTGGCGCCTACCGTCGAGGCGGCCAGCCGCGTGTGTATGCAGATTTCTGCCGTGCTGTTCATGCTGGCGGTCGCCGGTGTCAGCTCTAACCAGCTGCCGGTCATATCGTCGTAGAACTTTGCGGCAAACAGGCGGCCGTTGTCCAGTAGGTCGCTGTTGTCGTTGCCTTCGACATACTGGTCGTCGCTGACAAACTTGTAGAGGAACTCACCGCGCTCGTCGTCGCCCATATAGACCACAACCCGGCCGCTGTTGGCGAGCACGACTTCTGCATTTTCGTGCTTGAACCGGCCTAGCGCGGTTCGTTTTTTCGGCGTCGAGTTCGGCCGCATCGGATCGATCTCAACGATGTAGCCGGCGCGGTTGGGTTCGTTAGGATGTTTGGAGACGTCGAAACGTTCGTCCCCGGTTGCCCAACCGTAACCGTATTTATCCTTCTTGCGGATGCCGTAGCGTTTCAGCGGGGCGGAGAGTTCGTAATCTGCATCGCTGCTGGCGAAATATACGTTGAAGTTTTCCTCGCACGCTAGATAGGTGCCCCAAGGTGTGCGGCCGTTTCCACAATTATTCCAGGTGCCTTTGGCGCTGGTACCGTTGGGATCGGCTTCGGTGTGCAGCAACTCGTGGCCGCGCGCAGGGCCGGTGATCTCCATGGGTGAGTCCGCGGTGATGCGACGGTTGAAGGGGGATTGCTGGACGATCGTCCAGCGTCCGTTCTCCTGTGCGATCTCCATAACCGTCACCCCGTGCGCGGCCTTAGCCTTTCGCAGATCGTCCGCAGTCTCCGACTTTTTGGACGCGCGGTTGCCATGGATGATGGGCTGATTGGTGTACTCGTTGTTGACTACCAGGAAGTTCCGCCCGTCGTCGTTGAACAGCGACATGCCGTCATTGTTGTCGCCGAAGGCGCGCTCTTGGCTTGCGCCGGTGCCGCGGTTCTGATGGTTGAAGGGAGCGCCGTCCGACCAAAGCGGGTCGCCCCAGCTGGCGACTACATGCCAGCTATAGCCTTTCGGGACGGTCACTGTGTCCAGCGAATTGGCGGCGATTTCCTCGAACTCAAGGCGGTTGGCCGTGTGCCCAATCCCCGGCACCAGTGTGCTGGCGACGAAGGCCGCCGCGCCCCCGGCGACGAAGCGCCGGCGTGAGATAGCGAGGCCGGCGAGTGCCTGGATATCGGTTGTGTGGCGGCGTGGCGGCATTATTAGCTTTCCTCGGAAAACGCGCGGTTGGCTGGGATTGCATATCCGTCCGAAGATGGCGTCCCAATATTTAGATAATATGCTAGTTGTTTGAATATTTTGTAACGAATTGCGCTACCATGTGCTGTCGCAATTAAGAGGAAACCGTATGTCCGGGCTGCTTCAACAATCCATTCAATCGCTTGCAACCGCGCTGCGTGACGGTACGACAACCTGCGTTGCGCTTGCTGAGGAAGCGATCGACAATCACGCTAGGTGGGGGACGGCGCTCGGTGCCTACAAGGCCCGCCAGGACGACCGCTTCCTGGCCGAATCACGGGCGGCTGATGCAGCCTTTGCCGCAGGGCTTGATTTCGGCCTGTTGCAGGGCATTCCGGTATCCGTCAAGGACTTGTACGGCGTCGCTGGTTATCAGACTTTCGCTGGCAGCCCCGCCGCGCTGCCCAAAAAATGGGAGCAGGAAGGGCCGGTTCTAGGCTCGCTGCGCGCTGCGCTGGCCCCGGTTGCCGGCAAGACCCACACGGTCGAGTTCGCCTTCGGCGGCATCGGCTCGAATGCGCATTGGGGGACACCGCGCAACCCCTGGGACGCTGAGGCGCACCGCGTGCCTGGTGGATCGAGTGCTGGCGCCGGGATTAGCCTTTGTGAAGGTTCGGCCCTGCTGGCGCTGGGCAGTGACACGGCGGGCTCAGTGCGTGTGCCGGCGAGTTTCATCGGCAATGTCGGGGTTAAGACGAGCTTCGGGCGCTGGTCGCTCGACGGTATCGTCCCACTCAGCCCCAGCCTGGATACGGCTGGCGTCCTGGCCCGTACAGTCCCGGACGCGGTGCTGGCCTTCGCGGCGATCGACCCGTTCACCGATATCCCGGGCGAAGCGCTGCTAGCGGGTCTCTCCGAACTCGCTGCGGGTGATGTTCATATCGGTGTCTGCGATCATTTCTTCGAAGGCTGTGACCCCGGTGTCGCGGAAGGGGTGCAGGCTGCGATTGATGATCTGGAGAAGGCAGGAGCGCAGGTGACCCCCATTGACTTGCCTGAAGCCGTTGCGGCCGACGAGATCTTCATGCGTGGTGGCCTGGCTGCACCAGAATTCGCCGCCTTTATAACCGGCGAGCTAAGCGACTTCAGGGCGACCCTGGATCCGAACGTCGCGGCCCGCTTTGACAGCATGGAGGCGATCACTGCGGTAGACTACCTGCTGCGCCGCAAACGGCTGGCCGAGCTAGCGGCCTTGCTGGATGATCGCATGGCTGCAGTCGATGTGGTGGTGGGGCCGACCGTAACGATCACTCCGCCGACCGTCGACGAGATCTCCGACGGCGACAGCTACCGGGCAAACAATATGGCGGCGCTTCGCAACACGCGGACCGGTAATTTGCTCACTCTGTCGGCGGTGACTATCCCGGTTGCGCTGGACACGGCGGGCATGCCGGTGGGCCTGCAGATCATGGCGCCGCTTGACGAGGACGAGCGCGCGCTTGCCGTTGCGTTGGCCTTTGAAAAGGTGCTCGGCGACCGGACGCAGCGGCTTGGCCAGCCGCCTATGTGTCGGGCATAACCATGGTCGAAACGGCGGATGCGATCATCGTCGGGGGTGGGCTGCATGGCTGCTCGACGGCGCTGCATCTGGCGCGGCGTGGCGTCTCGTCGATGGTGATCGAGAAGGATCATGTTGGGCGGCATGCTTCCGGCGTCAACGCCGGCGGTGTGCGGCGGCTCGGCCGCGACTACGCCGAGGTTCCACTATCAGCAGCTTCGATCGAACTGTGGCACGGGATCGAAGACCTGGTCGATGACGATTGCGGATTTCATGCAACAGGCCAGGTCAAGGTCGCGGAAACAGAAGATGAGCTCTCGGCGCTCTCGGCGCGGGTGCAGTATCTGAACGGACTTGGCTACGATCACGAAGTTATGGTCGACCGAGAGACGCTATTTGACCTGCTGCCTGCGGTTGCTTCGCATTGCATTGGCGGTATGTATGTCGCCGGCGACGGCTATGCCGATCCCGCACGCACCACGGCCGCATTCCGGCGCAAGGGGGAATCGCTGGGCGTGCGGTTTTTCGAGGGCATCCGGGCCACGGGGTTCGTGCGAAAGGGCCGTGTCTGGCGCGTTTCGACCTCTGGCGGCCAGTTTGAGGCGCCGGTGCTGGTCAATTGCGGTGGCGGTTGGTCGGACCGGGTCGCGGCCGCACTCGATGAGAGCGTGCCGCTGAGAATTGATGCGTTGATGATGATGGTCACGGCCCCGATGCCGCCATTTGTAGAGCCTGTTGTCGGTTCGCAGGGTCGCAAGATCTCGTTTAAGCAATCGAAAAATGGGACCGTCATCATCGGCGGCGGCCACCGTGGAACGCCTTATCCGGATGAAAACCGCACTGTGATGGATTTCGATGGGCTGGCGATCAGCGCCAAGACCACCGGCGATCTCTTCCCGATCATGCAGGGTGCTACGATTGTGCGTTGTTGGGCGGGTATGGAAGGGTTTACGCCGGACGGCATCCCGTTCATCGGGCCCAGCAAAACATCGGAGGATGCCTATCACGCCTTCGGCTATTGCGGTCACGGCTTCCAGCTGGGTCCGATCGTTGGCAGCGTAATTGCTGATCTGGTGACCCAGGGCAGTTCCAATCTACCGATCGAACCTTTCCGGATCGATCGTTTCGACAATTCAAAGGGGCGGGTGCAATGACGATCAAGCGGGGACCAGAGAGCTATCCCGGCCGGACGAGGACCGTGGAGCATAATGGCTTGATCCATATTGTCGTATCCGCCCCCGATAAAAGCGACACGATGGCCGGTCAAACTCGGCAATGTCTCGATTGGATCGACGAATTTTTGGCCGAGGCGAGCAGCGATAAGTCGAAACTGGTCACCGCGACGGTCTATCTCGCTGACATGGCGCGCAAGTCTGAAATGAACGACGCCTGGGTTGCCTGGGCTGACCGCGACAACCCCTGCGCGCGCGTTTGCGTCGGCGCGACATTTGAGCCGAGGGATCCGCCGGAAGAACTGCTTGTTGAGATGGCCGTTAGTGTAGCGATCGATTAATATGTAAGGGCTTAGTTCTAAAAGTTCTATTGGCTGGAACTGTGCAATAATGCTGCGGAAATCCAATCGCGTATTGGCGCTGTTTTGCACGCAGCTGGGTGAATGGTTGTATGCCATTCAGGTGTAGGGCAACTAGAAATGGAGGAAAGAGTAGGTCTGAAAGACCTGACTTGCCATATTACGCTTAGAGACCCATTAGATCGCGGGCGTAGTCGTTTGCATTAAACGGCCGCAAATCTTCCGCTCCTTCGCCGACGCCAATCGCGTGCACAGGCAGGCCAAAACGTTCTGCCAACGCCACGATAACACCGCCTTTTGCTGAACCATCGAGCTTTGTGATGACCAGTCCGCTCACGGCGACCATGTCTCGGAAAATTTCCACCTGGCTGTGCGCGTTTTGGCCGACAGTCGCATCGAGTACCAGCACGCAATCATGAGGTGCGTTTTCATCCAGTTTCTTCAGTACGCGGCTGACCTTCTGCAACCCGGCCATGAGATCTGCCCTGTTTTGCAGTCTGCCGGCCGTGTCTATCAACAACAGGTCCGCGCCTTGTTCGCGTGCAGCCTGCAGTGCGTCGTACGCTAGGCCCGCCGCGTCGCCACCTTGTTTCCCAGAAATAACGGGACAACCGGCGCGGTCCCCCCAGATCTTTAACTGCTCAACGGCCGCCGCTCGGAAGGTGTCGCCAGCTCCTAGTGTTACGCTGAGCCCCTGTCTGCGATAATGTTGCGCCAATTTGCCGATGGTCGTGGTCTTGCCACTTCCGTTCACGCCGACAACCAGTACAACATGCGGTTTGTGGGATGCGTCGATAGCTAGCGGGGTGGCGACTGGCTCTAGGATTTTGTCTATTTCGTCAGCCAGCGCAGTCCGAACCTCTTCGTCGTTGACCTCCTTATTGAAGCGAGTGGCGGCGAGGTTGGCGGTGAGCTTTGCTGCTGTTGCCGGGCCCAGGTCAGCTGTGATTAGGACTTCTTCAAGCTCTTCCAACGCATCGTCATCGAGCTTGCGCTTCGTAAAGACCCCGGCGATGCCACCGGTCAGCTTGGCGGTCGATTTTGATAGGCCAGATTTTAGCCTGTTGAGCCAATTCGGCTGATTCATGCGTTCAGTTGCCCCCTTAAAGCGTCGCCCTCACGACTCATAATACGCAGTGTGGCAAGGCTACCGTCGGGTAGTTTGTCGTCTGATCGGACGGGGGCGAAGTGTTCGGTGCGACCAGTGCTATTCTGCTCGACCAGTACCGTAGCAGTCGCGCCCACTAAACCATCCAGAAACCGCGTGGCCGCCGCTTCTCCGGCCTGGCGCAGCTGGGCTGCACGTTCGCGGCGGATTTTGCCAGGTACTTGTGGCATAAGCGCGGCCGGTGTCCCGGGTCGCGTCGAATAAGGAAAGACGTGTAGCCAGGTCAGGCCACATTCGTCAATTAGGTTGAGCGACTGCTGAAACATGGCTTCCGTTTCAGTCGGGAAACCGGCGATCAGGTCGGCACCGAACACTACGTCCGGGCGGCGTGTCCGAATCGTATCGCATATCGCAATCGCATCGTCGCGGCTGTGCCGTCGCTTCATACGCTTAAGGATCAAGTCGTCTCCGGCCTGCAGTGACAGATGGAAGTGCGGCATCAGACGTGGCTCGGTCTCGATCAATCGCATCAGGTCGTCGTCAATCTCAATGCAGTCGATTGACGACAGGCGCAGGCGTTGCAGCTCCGGCACTTGGGCCAACAAGCGGCGCATCATTTGACCCAAAGAGGGCTGTCCCGGTAGGTCCGCGCCGTAGGATGTTATGTCTACGCCGGTCAGCACGATCTCGGAGTAGCCGTTCTCGGCTAGCGTGCGGACCTGGGTTGTAATCTCGCCGATAGGCGCCGACCGGTTGTTGCCCCGACCGTAGGGGATAATGCAGAAGGTACAGCGGTGGTCGCAGCCCTGCTGGACCTGGACGAAGGCGCGGGTGCGGCCTTCAAACCCCTCGACCAGATGGCCGGCTGTTTCTTGCACCGCCATAATGTCTCCGACAAGAATTTGCCTCTCGGAATGGTAGGCGGCATTTGTCAGTTTTTCGGCATTGCCGATTACTCGGTCGACTTCGGGCATACTGGCAAACGCGTCGGCATTTACCTGAGCTGCGCAGCCAGTCACAATTATCTCCGCGCCGGGCCGCTTGCGACGTGCCTTGCGAATCGCCTGGCGCGCCTGGCGTTCGGCTTCCTTTGTGACAGCACAGGTGTTGAAGATGATCGCATCATCCAGTCCGGCAGCACGGCCTCGAATAACCTCGGACTCGAAAGCGTTGAGGCGGCAGCCGAAGGTGACGATGTCTGGTGTGTCGTTCATGCCGCGCCTGTCGCAATCTTCAAAGTCCCGGTGAAGGCGACCGCGACGGGACCGCTCATCACCACGTGATTGTCCGCGCGCCAGTCTATGAAAAGTGTGCCGCCATCGAGCACCACTTCAATCTTTCGTGTGGTGAGACCGCGGCTCGCTGCAGCGACGGCAGCCGCGCAAGCACCTGAACCGCAGGCTAGTGTCGTTCCAGCACCACGTTCCCAGACCCGCATGCGGATGCGACCGCTGTCCAGGACGCTGACGAATTCGACATTAGTGCGCTCTGGGAACAGTGGATCGCGCTCGACCGCCGGCCCCAGCGTCGCTGGATCGACCACGTCGGCGTCTTCGACAAAGAAGACGCAATGAGGATTGCCGATACTGACGGCGACCGGGTCCGTGTATGGACCCACCGAAAGGTCGAGATGCAAGGTGTTCATTTGGCGGGATAGTGGGATGTCCTGCCAGTCCAATTGGGCTGACCCCATATCGATCGCAACCAGACCCCGCTCATCGACATGGCCTGGCAGCAGTCCTGCGACGGTTTCGACGGCCAACAAATCTGTGTCTTCTTCCCGCATCAGGCGTGACACGATGCAGCGTGTTGCGTTGCCGCAGGCCTGCGCCTCGCTGCCGTCCGAATTGTAAAATCTTAGAAAACCTACCGCTTGGCTGTGGCGTGGGGGCTCGATCACGACGAGCTGATCGCAGCCCACACCGCGCCGACGGTCGGCCACCAGACGAATCTGGTCACTATCCAGCGCATAGGGCTTGACCCGCGCGTCGATGACCACGCAGTCATTGCCGATGCCATGCATTTTCGTGAACGGTATCATCGCGTTCCATCCGCTTTCGCGGGCGTTATATGGCCATCCCGGCGCGGCTGTCCAATGGTTTGGGTAGGCAATTTCTACAGCCGGAGTAGCGTTTCTGCATTGCCGTGCAATATCTTGGCCTTGTCCGCATCGTTCAGCATCAACCCTTCCATCCATTTCGGTCCCGGCTCTTGCGGCACAAAGGGATAGTCGACGGCGAACAAGATGCGGTCGGTGCCCATCTCCTGGATACAGCACAGCAACGCCGGGTCGGAGAAGAAGCCGCTGGTCGTTACGTGGAAATGCTTCGTGAATAATTCGCGGAACGGCACTCCGGCTGCGCCGCGGCGGTTTAGGGCGAGATCGATGCGCCACAATAGGAAAGGCAGGGTCTCCCCCAGATGGCCCAAAATGATCTTGGTGCCGGGATATTTTTCCAGCACGCCGGATAGGATGATGCGGATGCCTGCCGTCGCGGTCTCCATGGTGAATCCCCAGCCAGCAGTCAGGAATCCCGGATGGTCCTTGGCATAGGGTTTGAAATAGGCATTCATAACGTCTGGGTGCGGGATCGCCGGGTGGATATAGAGCGGTACGTCTAGTGCCTCGGCGCGTTCGAAGATCGGCCAAAAGCGCTTGTCGTCAATGAACAACCGCTCTTCGCCAGTTAGCCCATGGATAAGAGCGCCTTTGAAGCCGAGCTTGTTGACACAGCGTTCCAACTCGTTCGCGGCTGCGGCGGGGTCCGGGGTTGGCAACATACCGAACCCAGCGAACCGCTTGGGTTGGGCACTGCATATATCGCGCAGCCGGTCGTTAGCCGCCTTGGATACGCGGACTGCAGTCTCCTGATCAAGGCGCTGTGGTCCGGGTGGGGCGTGTGACAGGACCTGCATATCGATGCCTGCCTCGTCCATCGATTTGAGACGCGCTTCGCCAATATCATCGAGTTGCTCATGCATCATGCGGGCGGCGTTACCGTCGATGCCCTCGAACAGGGATGTCACCTCTGGGTCGGAATAATGTTCTTCGATGGCGATGACGCGCTGTCCGTCGAGTATGGTCATGTCATTGTCCGTTCTGGCATTCAATGAATCTGACGATAGACTACCGGTCGAACCTTCCCTTTCGCTACCGTCTCGTGAAGTCATGAAATTCCCAGCATTTGACTACAAATTGCCAGCCAGCCTTTCAGAGGCGATTGCGCTGTTGGCCGACCATGGCGACGACGCAATGCTACTCGCTGGCGGGCAGAGCCTAATGCCGATTCTCGCGTTCCGGATGGCGGCTCCGACCCTGCTGATCGACCTGAAAAATGTGCCTGCGCTGGACTGCATCGATATTGGTGTGGATGGCATCACGCTAGGTGCCCGCGTGCGCTGGCGCGATATTGAGGGCCATGCTGAGCTGGTCAGGGCGCATCCGCTGCTTTCCGCAGCGACGCGGCACATTGCGCACTACCAGATTCGCAACCGGGGGACGGTCGGGGGTAGCCTCGCGCTCGCCGACCCTGCCGCAGAATTGCCAGGAGTGGCGGTGACCTGTGATGCGCGGCTGACGCTCTTTGGACCTGGTGGTGAACGAGATGTCGCGGCAGAGGAATTTTTTCTTGGGCCGATGACGACAGATTTGGCTGCGGATGAAATCCTGACGGCGATCACCTTTCCGGCCTGGCCCGAAAGACGGCGTTGGGCGTTTCGGGAGTTTTCGCGGCGCAGGGGCGATTTCGCGCTGGCTGGGATTGCGCTGCATTACGATCTCGATGAACAGGGCCGGGCTCGGGATGTTCATATAGGTGTGATTGGCGCGTGCGATCGGCCGCATCGTCTTCGTGCTGCAGAGGCGGCGATTGATGGGACGGCTGTCGATGAAGCGGCCATCGCAATAGCGGCCGAAGCTGCGTCCAGTGAGGTTTCACCGATAGAAGATCATCATGCCCCACCTGACTATCGCCGCGCCTTAGTCGCAACCCTGATCGAACGAGCGTTGCAGGACGCTGCGTCATGAAGGTCGCCTTTGAGGTCAATGGCAAAGCGCTTGAGGTTGATGTGGAACCGCGCCTTAGTCTGGCCGACTGTCTGCGCGACGTGCTAGGCCTGACAGGGACCCATCTTGGCTGCGAGCATGGCGTCTGTGGCGCCTGTACCGTGATCGTCGACGGCGAAGCGGTGCGGTCTTGCCTGACCCTGGCGGTGCAGGCTGCCGGCGAAAATATTGTAACCGTCGAAGGTCTGAGCCGGGATAACGGTTTGACTCCTTTGCAAGCAGCCTTCCGAAAGCATCATGCATTGCAATGTGGCTTTTGCACGCCGGGCATGGTGACTACGGCGCATGCGCTGCTGAGTGAGGAGCCGGACGCCGATGCCGAGCGCGTGCGCGAGGCCTTGTCTGGGAACATCTGTCGCTGTACCGGATACATCTCCATTGTTGAGGCCGTGCTGGAAGCGCGTACGGCCTATCGCACCGCGGAGGGAGAGTCGTGAGTCCACCGAATCGTCTGATCGGCAGCGCGCTTGAGCGGGTCGAAGATCTGCGGTTGCTGCGCGGGCGTGGGCAGTTTGTCGCAGACATTAACCGGCCGAACCAGTTGCATGCAGCGATACTGCGCAGCTCAGTCGCGCACGGCCTATTGCGTGGTATCGACACCGTCGCCGCTCTGAAACTGGATGGTGTGCAGGTGGTGCTGACGGCGCGCGATCTGGGCCAGACCGTGCCGCGGTTGCCGATCAGGCTGCAGCCGTTGCCGGAATTGGAGCCATTCTGCCAACCGATGCTGGCGGACGAGAAAGTCCGCTATGTTGGCGAACCGGTGGCTGTCGTGGTCGCCGATAGTCCTGCCATCGCTGAGGATGCACTCGATCTAATCGAAATCGAAATCGATCCGCTGACCGCCATTACCAGTCGCGACCAGGCGGAGGCGGCTGAGACACTGCTGTTTCCCGAACATCTCTCCAACGTCTCCATGCGCTGGAATGCGGTGAAGGGCGATGCTGGCACGGCTTTTGAAACAGCTGACTATACGCGTCGCGAAACCTTTGCGGTGCAACGCCACGCTGCGCTCTTCATGGAGCCGCGCGGCTTCGTAGCGGAGTGGGACGCGAGTGCGGAAAAATTAACGGTCTGGGGAGCGGCCAAAGTTGCCTTCGCCAACCGCAAAATCCTCGCTGCCACGATGGGCCTCGATCTCGACCAAATCGACATGATTGAAGGTGATGTCGGAGGCAGCTTCGGTTCGCGCGGAGAATTTTATCCCGAAGATTTCTTGGTCCCCTTCGCCTCGCGGCATATCGGCCGGCCGGTCAAATGGGTCGAGGATCGTTATGAGCATCTGATGGCGGCGAACCATGCGCGGCAAATCGAGTGCGATGTGGCGATAGCGGCGACACGGGACGGTAAGATTCTTGCCTTGCGCGGCACCAACTGGACCGATAATGGCGCCTATATACGCACCAACGGTTCTATCGCGCCGCGCAACGCCGCACAGTTCATGTCCGGTGCCTACGATATCGAGCATATTCAACTAACCAGCTATTCTCTGACGACGAACAAAACGCCTACCGGAACCTATCGCGGGCCCGGTCGCTTCGAGCCGGATTTCGTACGTGAACGGCTGATCGATCTCATGGCAAAGGATCTCGATCTCGACCCTCTCGCGGTGCGGCGGCGCAATCTTGTGCCAGCCGATAAGATGCCCTATCCGCTGGCTACCATGACGCCGTTCGAGAGCGTGACGTCGCTGGACAGCGGCGATAATCATGCGCTGCTTGACCGCTGTCTGGATGAATTTGGTTGGGACGAGAAAGTTAAACTGCAAGGGCAATGCATCGACGGAAGCTATCATGGCGTGTCGGTTGGTTGCTTCATTGAGGGCGGTGCGGCGGGACCGAGCGAGAATGCGCGTATCGTCTTGGAGACCGGCGGAACATTCACTGTCTATCTCGGCTCGGCCGGGGTCGGACAAGGTATCGAGACCATCATGGGCCAGATCGCGGGAGACGCGCTTGGCGTGCCGTTTGAAAGCGTACGTGTGCATTACGGATCGACCGAGTACGTTGCTGAAGGGTATGGCTCGTTCCATTCGCGCTCGACGGTCATGGGTGGCTCAGCGATCGTGCTGGCGGCGGACGCTTTGCAGGACAAGCTCCGGCCGATCGCCGCTACGATGCTCGGCTGCCCCGAAGATGCGGTGTGGTTCGAGGCCGAGGGCGTCCGCAATACTGCTGGACATTCAGTTGCCTATAGCTGTTTAACGGACGAGCCGGTTGCGGTCGAGGCTCGGTTTGAGAACAAGAAATACACCTACTCCTACGGTAGCCTAGCTGCTCATGTTGCAGTTGACCCGAAGACGGGACAGGTGGATGTACTTGATATCGCGTCAACCAAGGATGTGGGCCGCAAGATTAACCCGGCGACCCTGAACGGCCAGTCCGTCGGTTCGATCGTGCAGGGGCTTGGCGGAGCGCTGCTGGAGGAGTTCGTCTACGACGCGGAAGGGCAGCTGCTGACCGGTACATTGGCCGACTATTTGCTGCCGACAGCGACGGACTTCCCGAGCATCCGCTCGACTGTGCTGGAGCTCGTGCCTTCGCCACACAATCCGCTTGGCGCCAAAGGGGCGGGCGAGGGCGAGATTATCCCGGTCGGCGGCGTGATCGCCAACGCCGTTGCCCAGGCGCTCGCCAGTTTCGGCGTGGAGCCGATGGCCCTACCGTTGTCGCCGCCAAATGTTTGGCGGATGCTGCAGGCGGCGGCGGATAAATGAATGACGGACGACACCACTGGATGCACCCACTATGCCGATGATCCTTGCCGCTAACGCC
Source organism: Rhodospirillaceae bacterium (assembly GCA_002717185.1). The sequence continues at coordinate 3,476 of PBDC01000091.1, read as the reverse complement.
AACGCCCAGGGCAGTCACGTGGGGGAGTGGCGGCATCCTGATGCGTGGGACAATCCGGCGGCGAACGTGGGTAACGCGACGCGGCTGGCTCAGATCGCCGAGGCCGGCAAGATGGACCTGCTCTTTCTCGCTGACGGTAATGGCGTCCGCAACATGGACAAGCCAGATCTGTTTGCCGCCACCTCTCCGTCGGACCGGCCGGGTGTGTTTGAGCCCGTGACCTTGCTATCCGCGCTGGCGATGGTGACGCAGCATATCGGCCTCGTCGCTACAACCACCACGACCTATGATGCACCTTTTCACGTCGCCCGACGCTTCGCCTCGCTCGATCATATCAGCGGAGGCCGCGCTGGTTGGAACCTAGTGACGACCTCTAACGCTAATGACGCGCTAAACTTTAGCCATACGGAACATGTCGCACGCGACACGCGCTATGAACGCGCGGACGAATTCGCCGAAATCGTTAAGGGCCTTTGGGATTCCTGGGCCGACGACGCCTTTCTGCAAGATAAAGCAAGCGGTCGGTTCCTCGATCCGTCAAAGGTCCAGGCGCTTGGCCATAAGGGAAAGCATTTCCAGGTCAAAGGCCCACTCAACGCGCCGCGACCGCCGCAGGGTCATCCGGTAGTATTCTCCGCTGGCCAGTCCGAGGCCGGCCGTGAACTGTCCGCCCGCCACGCGGACTGCATCTTCGCCATCGAGGGGAATTTAGAGGCTGGCCAGGCGCTTTACACTAACTTCAAGGACCGCCTTGCCAAATACGGGCGCGAACCGGACGACCTTAAAATTCTTGCAGGCGTCACGATTATCGTCGGCGAAACACCTCAGCAGGCGGCGGATATTGCTGGAGAACTGGACGATCTGGTGCCGCCGGCGGTCGGCGTCGACTACTTGTCGAAGATGACTGGGCTCAACATGAAGGAATTCTCGGTTGACGCCCCGATGCCTAATTGGCCTGACGGACATCACGGCCCTACTGGTATTGCCGATGCAATCGTCCAGGTCGCCCAGGAGGAAGGCCTGACTGTGCAGCAAACCTATAAGCGTATCCTGCCGCAGATGGCCGGTAACATGTTCACTGGTGATCCCGTCCAAGTCGCCGACCTGATGGAGGGCTGGTATAGCGGTAAGGGCTGCGACGGTTTCATGGTCGCTGCCCCCGTGGTGCCCACCGGCATGGAACGCTTCACCCGCCTCGTCGTGCCTGAGCTGCAGCGCCGAGGTCTGTTCCGCGTGGAATACGAAGGTCGGACCCTGCGCGATAATTTAGGGCTGAAACGGCCGGTTCGGCAGACCGTGGAGTAAATCACGCGCCAAGCCGCGCAGTGTTCGTTCCCTCCACCCACAATCTCCTAGTATCCTGAACTGAATAAGCCGCCAAGGAGAATCGTCATGAGTACCGCCCGCCATGCCCGTGCGCCCGAATTGATCGGCGTGCCGCTCCCAGAGATCATGGATCGTTATGTTGGCCGCTTCCGCGAAAAGAAGCCGGATTGGGCTGCCTTTGAGGACGCCAAGATCGAAGGCTACAAGCGTGCGCAGCACCGTTTTATCGGTGCCGGCGGGTCTGGCAAGCATGAGGATCCGAACGCGATCCCTGCCGACAACTTCACCCTGTCGATCATGTATGTGGAGCCGGGGCAGGGCAACGCGGCGCACACGCATGAGGTTGAGGAATGCTTCTTCGTGCTACAGGGCTACCTCGACGTGTTTATTGAGGACGAGGCAGGCGAGCAGCTTTGGACGAGGCTTGGTCAGTGGGAATGCATCACCTGCCCAGCCGGCGTCATCCACGGCTTCGAAAACAAGAGCCTAGAACCGGTTTATTTCCAGGTCATGCTAGGGCGCGGCAAACCGGAGGCAATGGGCTACGCCGACGATAAATTATTTGACCGGCGCGACGCTCATTTAAAATAGGGGAGAGAGTATGGGCGCGTTCTTCAGAGGCAATCGTTAAGGTTCCACAACATCCTCACCTTCCCCCATTCAGTGAGGAGGGTTGCGAAAGGGGAGGACGGTGGCCACAGTCGGGTCTTCCCGAAACGACCCAGGAGGCCTTTGAATGAAAGCCGACAGCAACGTGTTCGAACGTAGGCCGCTGCCCAGGCAGTTCTGCAATATCGGCAGGCTATGGGAGGCGTTGGAAGCGAGAGGGCTTGACGGGATCGTCGTGACCACGCCGTTAAACGTCTTCTACACTTCGGGTTTCAACGGCATCGCGCACAATTCTGATGAGCCACGACCTTGCGCGGTGATCCTGTCGCGCCATGCGCCTGACCATCCAATCATGGTGGTCGCCGATTATTACCTATCGAGTCTGATGGTGCAGCCAAGCTGGATCGAGGATATCCGGCCATTCCGCGCGGTGATGATGGGCCTCGATATCGCGCCGCAGGCAAGCGACATCGACCGGTTTATTCCGCGGGATGGTGGCAATGCAGATTGGATCGCGCGGGCACGGGAGCATTACCGCTTTGACATGGACAGCGTCGTGCGCGGTGCTCTGGCCGATCTGGGCCTGACGACGGGTGCGGTCGCCTTCGACGATATGGGGTATGGGTTGCGGCTCGGCGATGTTGAAGTGAGGGATGGCTACGATCCTATGATGTCGGCCCGCATGGTTAAGACACGGGAAGAACTGGCGCTGATTGGACGGTCAACTGAACTTAACCAGAAGGCAATAGAGCGAACCGTAGCAGTCTGGGACAAGGGCGCCAGTTGGCGCGACATTAATTGTGCTTATCACCAGGCCGCGGTCGAATTAGGCGGCTTTATCCGTGATCCTGGCGGCATGGTTTGGGGCCATCCGCGCGGCGCGGACCCGGCGATCACTTTGCAGACCGGGCTGGAGGATTTCGAGGTTGAGGCCGGAAGCCACATCCTGTTTGACTGTCACGGCACACTCGATCTCTATTGCTGGGATGGCGGCAAGAGCTGGTGCGTAGGAGACACGCCCAGCGTCTCAGTAAAGAAGACTGCGGCAGCGGTTAATGCAGCTGCCGAGACGGTGCGTGCGGCGATGCGGCCGGGTAATACCGTCAGTCAGATTCAAGCAATGGGTCGAGAGACCTTCCGAAAATGCGGTGTGTCTGACGCTGATGCCGTGCTGATCTTTTTTCATGGGCTCGGCCTATCACATATGGATCTGGAACTGAAGAAAGCGGACGGTACGCCAAATAGAGACTGGGCCATGCAGGAGAACATGGTTGTACCTCTGCATTTGCTCTATCCAGGTGGCGAAAGCGAGCGGGTTTGGCTCGAGGACGTCATCGTGGTCGAACGCGATGGAGGCCGGCCGCTCTTCGATTGGGGCTTCGAGCCCTTCATCGAACTATGACCAGTGCCTTCCAAACCTTCGTCTCGGCGCGCGATGGGATCAAGCTCAACACCTTTGTGTATCTGCCGAAGGCCGGCGCGGGGGCCTTTCCGGTCATCCTGCAGCGCACGCCCTACGGCATCACGAAGCCGCAGGGCGA
>PBDC01000090.1 GCA_002717185.1 Rhodospirillaceae bacterium | reverse complement strand
TATTTCTCTATACTCATCAATGGCGAACTGATCCAAAACGCCATTACTGGGCCGAGGGGCACACCCGCCGCTAGCAAGGCCGCGATCAACGGTATCACGCCGCAAGAACAGAGTGGTGCCAGCGAACCGAAGAAAGCCGCACCTAGGATCACCATGGTGGTGCGTCCCTGCACGAAGCCAGAAATACGTTGGTCAAGGCCCGTCGCCTGTGCGCCACCAGCCGCCGCCATGGACAGCAGCAGGAAAGGAGAAATAGCAACCAACGCCATCAAGAGGAATTGCAGGCTGTCGATCAGCTGGGCGGTGGATATAGCCGCGATGGCTATCAAGAGGGCGACCAACGCCAAATAAACCGGATCAATCTTGCGTGCATTTTGGACCAGGGTCCCTACGGCGGCGGTCATCCCACTACCTCCTCTCGATAATCGTCATGGGCGTCGAGTCCAGCGCAGCAATCCTCCATCAAGAAGTCGAGCAGCGAACGCACTTCCGCATATTCGATCCGGCATCGCAGCGAACGTCCCTCTCGTGTCTGCGTCACAATCCCGACTGACACCATATGCAAAATGTGATGAGACAGTGTCGATTTCGGGATTCCCAAATGATGCTGAATCGCTTTTACCGGCAGCCCGTCAGGGCCAGCACGAACCAGAAGACGAAAGGTGGCGAGCCGGTGCGGATTGCCCAACTCAGCAAGCATAGTAGCTGCGGCATCAATATTCATACCGTAGACATAATTACATATATATCTATGTCAACCATTGTTTTAGAATTATCGAACAATACATTCTATTACCAGATTCAGCACTGACAATACGACCTTCAATCACTAGCACCGGGTTTCGCAACTGGGCGGAAAGCGAGCGCCAGCGGGATGCTCAACGCAGCTGTTGCTGCGAGCAGATAGAAGGCGTTGATGTAACCGATCATTGAGGCCTGGCGAAGGATCTCATCGCTGAGCCTGGTCAGCCCTCCTAAGGAGCCGTGCGACCAGTCGCCGCTGATGCTAGGCATCGTGAATAATGTATTGAAGGGCGACACCCATTCGCGCAAACCGGTATAGCTCTGCGCCGTGCTGCGCGTCAGCACGACGATCGCGACCGAGATGAATAGTACACTGCCGAAATGGCGCATCACGTTGAACAGCGACGACCCGTCCACCATCAGGTGTGGCCGAAGTGTAGTGAAGGCAAGAACGGACATCGGTGTATAGGCTATACCAAACCCAAACCCGTGCAGCACGTTGGTCCAATAGACATCGAACTCGGTGATGTTGACGTCGAGCTGCGCCATTGCCGCACTGGCAATCGCCTGGCAGACGAGGCCAAAAATAAGGCAACCGCGAGCGCTCACTCGGGTAAACTGCACTACTAGCAAGAAACTCAGCCAATTGCCGATGCCACGCGAGGTCAGCAGCGTCCCGATAATCGATTCGGGATAGCCGGCCACGTCACTCAGCAATGGCGGGAACATCACCATCGGCGTGTAACCGAACATTCCCATCAGCAGCGACATGGCAAGGCCGATGACGAAATTTCGATCACGGAAAAGCTCGCGCTGGAAAAGTGGGTTGGCCGCCGTCATGGTGTGAACTAGATAGAGGTATAAGGATGTGGCGAACACCGAGGCCTCTATGATGATCTCGGTTGATTCGAACCAGTCCAGCCGCTGCCCCCGGTTCAGCATCAGCGTCGCCGCACCAATCGCTGTTGCCAAAAGGACATAGCCCGGCCAGTCGACACGGCGACCCTTATCACGCTCCTTACCGTCGAGGGAGAACCAGGCGCCGAGCATACCCAACACACCAAACGGTACAATCATGAAGAAGGCCCAACGCCAATCGATTGCCTCGGCTACGAACCCACCAAAGATCGGCCCTAGCACCGGGCCGAACACACCGCCAACCCCCCACAGCATCAGCACCAGAGCGTGCATATGCTTTGGAAAGCTTGCCATCAACATGCCTTGGCCGAGCGGCAGCAGTGGTGCGCCGAACACACCCTGTAGCACGCGAAACACCACCAACATCTCCAGCGATGTCGACAGGCCGCACAGCGCTGTGGCGATTGTAAAACCACCGACCGAGCCAAGCAGCAGATTGCGCCAGCCAAGCCGAGCTGCCAGCGCTCCTGTGATCGGTGTCGCGATAGCGGTTGCAACTAAATTGAACGTGATCGTCCAAGCCACCTGATCCTGCGTCGCCGACAGAGACCCCTGCAACTGCGGCATGACCACGGCCACGACCGTAATGGTCATGCCGAATAGCAGCGTCGTCAGCTGCACAGTTGCGACCAAGAGGACGCGGCGGAAGGTCATGTATTGGAGCATAGCGCCCGATTGGACCATGAATTCGCTGCTGCGAATATGACTGAATCAATCGCTCTTGCTAAGCGCGTCGTAAACCCACAGAACGAGCAGCACGAAAAAACCCTCTACCGCCATGATGAGTAGTGCGGTGGGTAGGCTGAAAGTCTCCGCCATCCAGCCTACATTAAGGAAGCCGATCGGACCCGTACCGATACATAATGCCAACACACCGAAAACCCTGCTGCGATATTCCAGCGACGAGTGAATATAGGTCAGCGTACTTTGCATGGTCGCGAAGCCAGCCCCGAACAGCCCCGCCACGGTCAACGTCATCGAAACGGCCATAAATGAATGATAAGGGCCACCGGCAACATAGGCGAGGATGCCAAGATAGAACACTGCCCCGAGATAGCCGGCGCAACCCCAAATAAAGATACGCGCGAAGGCCTCCGGCCGCCCGAACACGGCAACAAACAAGGCGCCGACAAAGGCACCAAACCCTTCCAGGCTCGACAGTAAGCCGACCAGGAAAGGGTCGAGGTCGAGCTGTTCCTTACCCAAGATCGGGATCATCGCCGTGAAAGGAAAACCGAACACGTTGAAGACGATAGTAATGAGGAAGACACGGCGCAATTTCCAGTCGCCCAGTACGAAGTTGACGCCGGCGATAAGGTCGCGGACCAGCGCGGGAGACGCCATACGCCGGACTGTCGCCGGAAGCTGTGCCAGTAGAACCAAAACCAGACAAATGGCGTACACACTCACGCTAAGGAAAAAAACGCCGGTGATGCCAACCCATTGCAGCATCACCCCACCGAATAGCGGTCCAGCCATGCGGGTCGCGCTGTTAGTTGCAGCGTCGAGGCTCATTGCGGCAGACACGGAATCACCCGCTAAATCGCCAACAAGGCGTCGACGAACAGGCATATCGGTCGCCCAAAACAAGCCGCTCAGAACCGAAGCAATAGCGATATAGGAAAAGGTAAGAAGTTCCTTATAGGCAAGCACGACCATAACCACCGAGACGCCAAGGATCATGGCTAGTGAAGCACTCAACAGCAGCTTCCGGTTCACCCGGTCGGCAAAACCTCCTATGATCGGGCCACAGAAGGTGAGTGGCAGGCCCCACAAGATTGGTATCAACGCGACCAGGATTGGCGAACCGGTAATCTCGAAGGTATAGACGCCAAGCGCCAGCAACTGAAACCAGCGAATGAAACCGGTCAAGGTTCCCAGCAACCAGATCGATACGTAGTTCGGGTCCCGAATGAGGCCGCGAAGTCCTATTGCCTTCGGGCTATGATCGACCGCCGCATCCAAACGCCTGTTCCCTATCAAGAAGGCGCCGCGCATTGCGCGGCGTTAAGTTGATCCGCCATTAGATTATTGATAGCGTAATAAGCTTGAATTTATTTCATAATTCATGTCAGCAACAAAATTGATTTGCCGCGTGTCGATCTCGTAGGGAAGTGACAGCGCGGCGCCATGGTATGGTGAGCATCCCGTTTTGAACCTGAAAAGCAAAGTCAAAATTCTACTTGTCGCCAGCGTGATTGGCGTCCTGGGTGTACTCGCCTACGAGGTATTTTTCTGGTTCACCCATGTCTATGAAAGCAACGCCAAGGTTCAGACCGACTTTACCAACATCTCGGCCCAGATCGACGGGAAGATCGAACAGGTTCACGTTACCGAGGGCAACCCCGTCAAAGCAGGCCAGTTGCTGATCACATTGGTACATGAGGATATCAAACTAAATATCGACTCGCTGCAGACCGACTTGGCTCTGGAGAAAGCAAACCGTAGGAGCTTGGAGTCAGAGAAATCTGCCTTCGAAGCCGAGATATATTCGAAGTTGGAAACTCAACGCGAAAAAATCCGGACGCTCGAAGTCGGTTACAAAGAACTGCAAGCACGGCTCAACCTGGCAGAGAAAAATCTGTCGCGGACCAATATTCTGTTCACAAAAAAGCTCACACCAGAAACAAAGATGACCGAGGAACAGGACAAAGTTCTTATTCTGAAAGCCCAGGCGACGAGCTACAGAGGTCGGACCGCTGTAGCCAAGAAAGAGTTGAAACAACTGGCTGCGGAGCAGCGCAAGCTCGATGTCCTGAAGAACAAAGCCAGCATCTCGGACATCAAACAAAATCGCATTCGCGACTCGATCCGCAAGCAAAAGCTGATCCTTAGTTACCGGTTAATCACCAGCCCGATCGATGGCGTCGTGGGGCGAATCCACAAATTCAAAGGCGAATATGTTGAGGATGGAGTCAACATCCTGATCCTGCACGATCCGAAGCGGTACTGGGTGGAGGCCTATGTCGACGAAAGCCAAATCCGTCACGTGAGGATTGACCAAGACGTGCGGATCAATTTCGACGCATATCCGTTCGAGGACTATTTCGGCAAAGTCCAGCAGATTGGCAACATAACCACCGCCAGTATCAAGAATGGTGGCAATGGTGTGGAAGGCAAGAAGCTGGGTGGTTCAATCGAACGCGTGCCTATCCGCATTTCATTAGAGGCACCACCTCGATATATCACGCCGGGCATGGGCGCCGATATCAACGTACGAATTTACAATAATATCCGCCTTTGGTAGCAGTTCAATAAATCGCATCACCTACGCTTTATTTACCGTTCTCGATCCAGACTCTAAGGGATATAGGGCTGAGAATGCCCAAGGTAAACAAGCGATATTCAGCAAGCCGAAGGTATAAATACGCGCTGCTAAAGGTGCTCTATTCGCAATAGGCCCTATGTTTCTACTTTCAATCGCTGCGGCATCGAGCGCAACGAAAACGATCTTGAAATGCTTATTCGTAACGTCCTACGGCAAGGAACACGCCTAATTGTATGAAGTCTAGGCAGATTTGCATTCGGCGCTGCAAGGTCAGTTTATCCCCGCCACAGGATTACCTTCCGAAGAATACTGGTGAGGAGGGAACCCTATCCTCAATTTGCCGCGGCAAGCACCAAATCGGACCCCTTCTCTCCAATCATGATAGACGGTGCGTTGGTGTTCGATGTCGGCATGTTTGGCATGATCGACGAGTCGACGACGCGCAAGCATTCCATCCCATGCACACGGAGTTCGTAGTCGACCACATCCCGATCGCCACGACCCATACGACAGCTGCTAATCGGGTGCCACGACGTTTGCCCACTGTCACTCACATATGCCAGGATTTCATCGTCAGTTTGCGCCGCCGGTCCGGGACGAACTTCGCGTACAATATGACGCGCGAAAGCAGACTGTTGCGCAATTCCGCGGATCATCCGCATACCGCGCAACACCAGGGCTTGATCCTTGGGGTGGGTCATGTAGTTCGCCTTGATTTCGGGCATTTCCTCAGGGTTTCCAGAGCGGATATGCACGGAACCGCGCGATTCCGGATATAACTGAAATACCCCAATACTGACCCCAGGGAACTGGTCGACACCGATTTTTTTGTCGCGCGAATAACGGTCCTTTCCGGAGAACAACGACAACTGAAACTTCAGGTCAGGATACGGAACGGTAACATCACTACGCATAATTGCATGAGCCGCCGCTGATGGAATCGAGAGGATACCGTCACGCTTCGCCAAATAACGCAGCCCCGCCAAAGCACCGCGCAAGGGGCTGTTCAAAATATCGTTGATCGTGATCTTCTTATCGGTTTCGTAGGTCATGCGGTTCTGCAAATGGTCCTGCAAATTCTCGCCAACTCCAGGTAAGTGATGGACCGTGTCGATCCCAAACTTTGCTAAGATCTCGCTATTGCCGACACCGGACAATTCAAGCAACTTCGGAGAGATGATCGGTCCTGCCGCTAATATCACTTCGCGGTTCGCATGGACTTCCTGCACTACGTGGTTCGTGTGGTATGCAATTCCCGTCGCACGTCTCCCCTCGAAGATCACGCGCATTGCGTGCGCCTCAGTGCGCAACTCCAGGTTCGAGCGACCTTGTGCAGGGCGTAGATAGGCGTTGGCGGCAGACCAGCGACGACCATTCTGAATAGAGTACTGGAGCCACCCAGCACCTTCGAACTGCGCGCCGTTATAGTCCTGCGTCTCGAAGGTTCCTGCCTCGACGCAGGCGTCTATGAATGCCCGCGACAGCGGATCGCGATAGCCACCGTCGGATACGGTCAATGGGCCACCAGTGCCGCGCCATGCCGGGTCGCCGCCTTTCCGGTCCTCGATTCGCTTGAAGTAGGGTAGCAAATCTTCGAAACCCCAGCCGGGATTATTGCCATCCCGCCATTCGTTGTAGCGATGCGCACCACCACGGGCGAAGATCATCCCGTTGATCGAACTAGACCCACCCAACATCCTGCCACGCGGCCAGTATACTTCCTGGTCGTTGAGCTCCTTTTCCTTCTCGGTCCGGTAAGGCCACACGAAGCGGCTATCCGTCAACATCTTGCCAAGTCCTGTTGGCATCTTGACCCAGGGATGGGAATCCTGACCTCCCGCTTCAAGGACCAGGACTGAGTATTTACCATTCTCTGTCAAACGGTTAGCCAATACGCAGCCAGCAGAGCCGGCACCGACAACGATGTAGTCAAATTTTTCTGTCATATTAGCCCGAGATCTTCGAGAGCCCCTCGTCTTGGCGCACTTCGTTGATTATTTGCAGCACCCGTTCCGAATAGGGCCGGTACTGTACCCCGAACTCATTAATCAGTCGGCTGTTGTCCATCATAAAAACGCTGGACTCCGCGTAGCCGCCGGTTTGGTTTTCGAAGGTGATGTCGGCGTCCGGCAGGTAACCGCGCACTATCTCCGCAATCTCGCCCATGCTGATGCTTGTGCCACCGGAATTGTAAACCGCGTACTGCGGGTCATCCGCCATAAGCACACGTTTGAAGACCTCCGTGATATCGTCGACATGTATGGGCAAACGCATGAAGTCGGCATAAGAGAAAGACACGGGATTGCCGCGCGCCGGCTGGGTGATGCAGTTCACATGATCAACAGAGCCGCGCACCTTGTCCGGCCCGGTGACGTTAGTCGGCCGAACGCCGGTGATCGATATGTCGTACTTATCCATATAGTCCTCGGCCTGCCACTCGTTAAAAATCTTGTGCATGGCGTATTGGTCATGGCCATATGAGAAGTCATCCTCTGTGACCGGCCGCTCGCCGTAATGATGTTGCTTGCCGTAGACCGCCAGCGAACTAGCATAGACAACTCTCTTCACACCCAGAATCCGCGAGGCCTCGAAGCAGTTATCCATGCCGATTACATTGAGCTTTGTTGCCAAATGCGGTGGATGAAAGTTTCCAAGGAAGTAGGACAGGTTAATGACCCGAACCGCTTCAGCTTCTGCCATCATGGCCAGCACGTCATCGAACTGGGTCATGTCGCCCCGAACGACCGTAACTTGATCTCCCAGGTCTTTGAAGTCAGCTGTGTGCGGATTGATATCCATGCAGACGATCTTTTCGCCCTGCCCAGCCAGGGCGCGTGTTAGGCGTGAGCCAATGAACCCGGTGCCCCCGATGACAAAAATCGACATGTGCCTATCTCCTTAGCTTCCATTCCGGTCACAGAACTCTACAATCACTGCGCTTCGATTGCCGAATCGGCTTTAGGAACACGGACAAGAGACATGCAGACAAGACAGCTTGGTGGCCTATGGCCGGTTAGCGCTTTAGCCCTTGGCGGCGGCGGCATCGGTCAGCTCTGGGGGAAAACAAATCGGGATGAATGCGTCGCCACCGTGCACGCCGCAATTGATGCGGGCATTACCCTGCTCGACCTGGCACCGACCTACGGCATGGGAGAGGCGGAAAATGTCATAGGCGCTGCATTCAATGGCAGACTGCCAGGTGGCATCAGGGTCACTACGAAATGCCGGCTTGGGACGACAGACCCCACCGAAGTCGAGAAAACGCTGACGGACAGCCTCACGGCCAGCCTTAAACGGGCGCGGTTGGAACGTGTGGACGTATTTTTGCTGCATTCCAACATAGTGCCAGACGATTACGACATCAGCGCTTATGGTGAGCGGCCGGCAACTCGGCGCAAAATTTTCCACGATCATTTAAGACCCGCCTTCGAAAGGCTAGTTGCACAGGGTCGCATCGGAGCCTGGGGCATTACCGGCATCGGTATCCCGCCACAGATCATCGAAGCATTGGAAAGCGATCCGAAACCCGCTGTCGTGCAATGCCTTGCCAATCCGATCGATTCTGCTGGTGAGATAAATTTCTTCGGCACACCCACTCGCGCGCGAGAAGTCATCACTGCGGCGAACGCACATGGCATCGGCGTCATGGGGATCCGTGCAGTGCAGGGTGGCGCCTTCACCGACGCGCTCGATCGTGATTTGCCTAAAGAGCACGGAGTTCGAATTGACTTTAACAAGGCTGGAAATTTTCGAGCCCTCGCTGCCAAACGCGGCGAGTCGGCCGCTGCTTTGGCGCATCGTTACGCACTCACCATGAATGGTGTTGATACGGTCGTGCTCGGCGTGAAGAACCGCGCTGAATTGGAGGACTGCCTAAAAGCGGAGGCAGCGGAGCCCCTCAGCGCTCAGGAGATAGCCCAGATCGAGGCGGCCTTTTAATTAACATAGGAGATCGGATATGGAGACGTACGACTATGTCATCGTCGGCGCCGGCTCAGCCGGCTGCGTACTAGCTAACCGACTGACCGAGGATCCAGACATTTCGGTACTGCTTCTGGAAGCAGGGCCAAGGGATACCTATCCCTTCATCCACATCCCTGCCGGCTTCTTCAAGACCCTGTATAACGAGAAGATCAACTGGTGCTTTGCGACCGAAAGAGAGGAAGGCTGGGGTAATCGAGCGATCCATTGGCCGCGCGGCAAGGTGCTCGGCGGCTCATCCTCAATCAACGGTCACCTGATCGTCAGAGGCCAGCGAGAGGACTACGACGGCTGGGCGCAACGTGGTAACCGCGGCTGGTCATTCGACGATGTACTCGACTACTTCAAGAAATTCGAGAATGCCGAAGTCGGCGATCCGGCCATCCGCGGCCTTGGAGGCCCTATCAATGTGCGCGAGCCGATCGAGCAGCATCCGCTCACTGAGACCTTCATGGACGCCTGCGTAGAGGCAGGGATCCCCAGGAACAGCGACTATAACGGCGCGACGCAAGAAGGTGTCGGGTATTTCCAACAGGCGTTGAAGAATGGCCGTCGGCAGAGTACGGCGCAGACCTATCTAAAGGCAGCCCGGCCACGACCCAACCTAAAGATCGAGACGGAAGCGCACACGCGGCGCATCATCGTCGAAGAGGGCCTCGCCGTCGGCGTCGCTTACATGCAAAGCGGTACAGAGAGAGAAGCGCGGGCCAGTCGCGAGGTGTTACTTAGCGCCGGCTCAATCGGCTCACCGCAAATCCTCGAACTATCCGGCATCGGTGACGGCGAGCGGCTGAAGAAGCTGGGCATAGAGGTAGTGCATCACCAGCCCGGCGTCGGGGAGAACCTGCAGGATCATTATTTAGCCCGGCTTTGCTTCAAGGCAAAAGGTATTGGAACGTTTAATGAGCGCTCGCGCGGCTGGCGCCTCGGCGTTGAGTTATTACGCTATGCCACGACGCGTACCGGTCTTCTGACCGCAGCACCAGGCAATGTCAGTGCCTCGATCAAGGTAATGCCTGGTATCGAAACACCGGATATCCAAATCTCTTTCGCTCCAGCCAGCTATGTCGACGGGCAAATTGGCGTTCTGGACGATTTCCCTGGCATGACAACGGGCTTCTGGCAACACCGACCATCGAGCACGGGTTCGGTGCATTGCGTTTCTAAAGACCCTATGGCGCACCCCTCAATCCGGCCAAACTATCTTGGTGATAAAATCGATCAGGATACTATGATCGCCGGCGCTAAAGCTGCCCGGCGTATCTTCGAGCAGCCGGCCATGGAAAAATTTGTTGAGATGGAAGCAATCCCCGGTTCAGACGTGCAGAGCGACGACGAAATTCTGGACTACCTGCGTGGCAACGGAGCTACCGTCTATCATCCAATCGGCACATGCAAGATGGGTACAGACCCGATGGCCGTCGTTGATCCGAGCCTGAAGATGCACGGGCTGAAAGGTCTCCGCGTCATCGACGCTTCTATTATGCCCTGCATGGTCTCAGCCAATACCAACGCGACGGTCTTAATGATCGCCGAAAAGGCAGCGGACATGATTAAGGCAGAGCAGCATAGGCTAGGTTAAATGAACGGCAATGAACGGCGTGGAAGGGAAACACACCGTCAGATCAAAAATACTTCTCGCCGCCGGGGCTCCGGCGGCGCTAGACCGGCCAGCGTATAACAACCGAACAAGGTAATAACCAAAGGTATTTCCGGGAAATGTCCGACAACAGGAGGCCAATCGAGGTCCAGGCGCATCTACACCATCAATATTTTCTGGGACTTCAATTGATGGTAGCCGTGGAGGAAGGCAAAGAGGTCGTAGGCGAATGGATATTCCGGTTATTTCGCCAGCAACATGAAGACAAATTTCTCTCCAGCTTCAATAAATTGGGCCTAGAGGCTCTGCCCCACGCGGTGGCATGCGCGAAATATCATGTGCTGTCAAACAGCGTCGGTGGTGTCCGTGTCGAGTACATGGCAGATTCGGATACGAAAGCCTGGGTCCGATTTCGCTATCCACGGTGGATGTATGACGGGCCGGCGATCTGCGGTATCCCGGTCGAGGCAAGCCGTGGGTTTTTGAAGGGCTGGTATGCCCAAAACGGCGTATCTTTGCGAAACCCACATCTGGGCTTTGTCTGCGTTTCTGAAGACCTCACTGGACAGTTCGGCTTCTGCGGTTATTTCAAGGAGTATGATCACGATCTTAGTCCGGAGGAACGACTCCAGTTCGCCCCAAACGAAACACCGCCTCAGTTCGACCCGGCGGCGCAGCCTAGCCCGCCCATCGAACAATGGAGCCAAGACAGGTTAACGAAAGCCGCACGTAACTACGCGATTGAATTCTGCCGGAATGGTATTCGGGAACTAACGAGTATTATCGGCCAAAATCGAACGATCGAGCTTGGTAGTAGGGCGGCTCGCCTGACGGGGCTGCAGCAATACATGCACATGGCGAACACTTTAGGCTGCAAAGATGGAGATGTCGCAGATGCTGCGCAGTTTTTGGCAACCGCTTTCGAAGGCATGGGTGACGCGGCCGACCTTTTCATACACACCGAAAAGCGCTCTGCTACAGTTCGGCAGAAGGGTCTGCGGATCGTACGGGGCATGGATGGCGACGACCGCGACACTATGCTGTCCTGCTGGATCGAACTGTGGCGAGGTGCGGTGTCTTCCCACCGCAAGTTTATCGATGTCAGTGTCGAAAATGAGGGTGACACATTAAACTGGCGTCTTTCACCGAGTGGTGAAACTGAAGGCTGACCCGGGTCCCCAAAAGGTTTAAACAACAACACACAAGCCTCAAGCCATTAAAAGCTCGGGCAAATAAAGGTCTAATAATATTGACCTTTCTGCTAAGCTAGTGTCGCGGTTATAAATTGGTAACCGATCCTACCTTCGTTGCACAGCCTATCTTGTCGCCTGCCTACCTCGCCGTGACAGACCTTCTCTTAAACCTGAAATTCGGATGGTGGCTAAACAGTTTGCAGAACTACCAAACAGCAATATCCGAGAACTTATTTGGCGGCACCTAATCGCTCCTTGCTTCATCAATAGCCTTCCACACGCGATCCGGAGTTGCTGGCATCTCAAAATGTTCGATGCCTAGCGCGGCCAATGCGTTGTTGATCGCGTTCATTACCGCAGCTAGAGCGCCCACTGTTCCCGCCTCGCCCACACCCTTTACACCAAGAGGATTTGTTTTGGTCAGTACCGGATGAGCACCGACATCGTAGTCGCAGAGATCGTTAGCCCGGGGCATGCTGTAATCCATAAACGAGCCGCTTATTAGTTGGCCACTATCGCGGTGATAGACCATATTCTCCATCAAAGCCTGACCAACACCCTGGGCGATACCGCCATGCACCTGCCCTTTCACCAACAGCGGATTAAGTTCAAGACCACAATCATCGACGACCGAGTACCGAGAGAGCTCAACTTCTCCGGTCTCCGGCTCAATCTCCACTTCGACAATGTGGCAGCCATTTGGAAAATTTTCGACTTCCGGCGAATAGCTTGCCAGCTCGGCCAATGTCGGTTCGATATCAGGCGGCAGTTTGAACGGATCAAAAGCTAGCGCCGCCACATCGAGGAAAGTCATCGACCGATCCGTCCCAGCGATGGTGAACTGACCCTCTTCGAATGTAACATCCTCTTTCGCCACCTCCATTGTGTGTGCGGCAATTTTCTTGGTCTTGTCGATTACCTTCTCCATGGCGCGCAGCACGGCAGCGGACCCTATGGTCGCCGTCCGAGATCCACCGGTGCCAGTGCCAAAGGAAACTGCATCTGTATCACCCTCAATCACGCGGACCCGTTCGGGATCGAGCCCTAACGTTCCGCAAACGATTTGCTTGTATATTGTTTCGTGTCCCTGGCCATGCGGCGTAGTACCAATCAAGATCGTAGCATCGCCCGCCGGGTCAAATCGCAACTCTGCTGTCTCAAGCTGTGCAGCGGCCGCCCGCTCGATCGTGCAGGAAATACCAATACCCCGCAATTTACCCGCAGCCTCACTTTCCGACCGGCGCGCTGCGAAGCCATCGTAATTCGCCTTCTTCAAAGTCTTGTTCAGAACGGCTTCGAATTCACCGCAATCGTATTCGAAGGTGAGCGGCGTCTTGTAGGGCATCTGGTCGGGCGAAATCATATTGCGCCGGCGCAACTCCACAGGATCGATGCCGAGCCTTCCAGCAGCGATATCAATTGTCCGTTCTAGAATGTAGGAAGCTTCTGGCCGTCCCGCGCCGCGATAAGGCGAGGTCGGCGAGGTATTAGTCATTACGGCTGAGACAGCAACATGCAGTGCCGGCGTCGTATACACGCCGGCCAACCCACCGACATTGCCGGTCGGCGCACCCATGCCCAGGAAAGCTACGTAGGCGCCAAGAGCGGCACTGGTCTCCACCCCCATAGCAAGGAACTTGCCGTTTTCATCTAGCGCTAGTGTGACATCACTCACATTGTCGCGGGCGTGATCATCTGCTGGAAACCCTTCACTGCGTTCACACCGCCACTTGACCGGCCGATCCAATCGCTTCGCTGCCCAAGCGACCAGCGGCACTTCTGGGTAAATCGCGCCTTTCATGCCAAAGGAGCCGCCTAGGTCGCCCGTAACGAAGCGGATTTGGCTCTCTCGCACGTGGAACAGTTTCTTCGACAAGGTCGCGCGCCAGGCATAGGGCCGCTGCACGCCAGTGTAAATCGTATAACGCTCGGTACCCGGGTCCCATTCAGCGAGCGCGCCACGGGGTTCCATCGCGTTCGCCGTTATGCGATTGATGACGTAGCGTTGTTGGATCACATGCGCGGCTCCGGCAACAGCGCTATCCACCGCTTCCTTATCGCCAACTTGATAGAAAAAAGATTCGTTGTCCGGACAGTCGCCCCAGATCGCTGTCGACTTGCGCGCCGATTCAGTTACTACATTGACCGGCAAAGGATCGTAATCGATTTGGACAGCCTCGGCAGCATCCTTGGCCTGTTCTACTGTTTCGGCGACGACCATGGCGACGATCTGACCCACATGTCGCGCACGGTCGGAGGTCAAGGCGGGGCGCGACGGTCGAAACATGGTCGACCCATCGCGGCGTTGGTATGGTGATGGCCCCGTGATCGATCCCAAGCCATCAGACGCATAATCGGCGCCTGTCAAGACTGCTATCACGCCTGGCATACCCGATGCCTCAACAACGTCGATTGCCTTAATCGCTGCATGCGCATGGGGCGAGCGCACCATAATGGCATAGACCTGGTTCGGCTGGTTGAAATCGTCGACATAGTTTCCAGTACCGCGCAACAATCTCGGGTCTTCCGTGCGCGGCACGGACTGACCGATTGAGTATTTTGTCATGGCGTGGGTCCCTGTTGCTGCCGGCTCAACCTTCCATGATACCGGCGATCGTAAAACCGCCATCGGCATAGAACACGTGACCGGTCGTGAAACTACATTCATTGGAAGCGAGAAAGGCGGCGACTGAAGCGATCTCCTCCGTCGTTCCGTAGCGCTTAAGCGGCATGCGATTCTGCGCGCTGGCCATCAACTCACCCTGGACTTTGGGTCGCGTCAAAGTCGGTCCGGGTCCGACCGCGTTGACCAATATACCGTGCTCGGCAAGCTCAATCGCCATCGTCTGGGTTAGGTTGATCACTCCGGCTTTACTGGCGCCATACGCCGCTCGGCCACGGCCACCGAACGCGCCAGAATTCGACGCGACATTCACAATTCTGCCGCCATCTCCCTGTTCTGACATCTGTCGCGCCGCAATCTGACCGCAAAGAAAAGTCCCGCGAAGATTAATACCAAAAACCTTCTTCCAGTGATCGTCGGTGGCCTCTAGGAACGGTTCACGGTCCATCACACCAGCGCTGCAAACCAAAATGTCGAGCCGTGACCAGCGCGACACCGCCTCGTCAACTGCGCGCTGCACATCTTCGCGACGCGCTACATCAATGACACAGGCTTTGCCACCAATCTCAGAGGCACTCTCGTTCGCTCGGTCTGCATCGATATCGCAAACGAGAACCATTGCTCCTTCAGCGCTAAGACGCGAAGCGACCGCCGCACCAATGCCATGCCCTGCCCCAGTGACCATCGCGACCTTATTCTCAAAGCGCATCGAACCAACTCAGCTAGTCTAGGCTGCCACGGGACGCGCATCGTCCTGTACTTGAGTGCGGTGCATGTGCCGGCGGGTCGAAGGATCAAGCGCGTTACGGCGATGCAAAGCGCAGCGATTGTCCCAAATCACCAAATCGCCAACCCGCCATTCCTGCGTCCAATGATGGGGGCCCGTGTTGATGTGTTCCCACAGCGCATCGAGCAGAGCTTCGCCTTCTTCGGGAGACATACCTGGTACATAGGCATTTGGTCGGCGACCGAGGAAGAGAGCTGGCTTCCCCGTTGCCGGGTGTCGTATTACTAACGGATGAACAGCGCCTGGCCGCTCTTCATGGCTATAGGTTTCGTCATACCCATGACGCAGCTCACCAGAGGAGTTACGCGTCGCATCGTGCTTGCACACCAAACCCTGGATCCGCCTGAGCAGGTCATCTGGCAACGTCTCGTAAGCCTTGTACATGTTATAGAACGAAGTATCGCCACCCGTATTCGGCACCTCGCGCGCATGCAGCAAGCTCGCTTTTGGTGGAACGTCGTTGTAGGTCATGTCCTGGTGCCAAACGAGCTCCGAGTTGCCCAGCGCGCCGAGTTCCTTGCCGTTCTCTACGATATTGGACAGTACCGTAATTTCAGGCCGCGCCAAATCGTAAGGTGTGCCGCCACGTCCAGTCGGCGCCATATCAAGTTTACCGAACCTAGCGCTGAACTCTGCGAGACTGTCATCATCCAACTCTTGCCCGCGAAACCGTAACACTAGATTGTCGTGCCAGGCATCCTCGATCACCTTAAAGACGGTATCGTCGATCGTCCGCAGGTCAACCGCTTCGATGTCAGCGCCCAATGCGCCACCGGTCGGAACAATAGTAGGCATTCCAGACATGGAACCTCCTTTAAGTTTTTCTTTCAGTCTACTGGCAACGCATCACGCAACAAGGTCCCAAATACAACCATCTCCGGACTGGTAACACGGTAGGTGCGGATCGCTGAAACGATCGCTTGCCCCTGCACTACTGTTGGCCGCGCGTACTCAGTTGGCGCTGGTGGCAACGTCGCGATGATATCATCCGCAGCAGCAATAATCTCCTCCGCAATCGACGCCCGCGCCCGCTTTTCCGCTTCATTGTGGAGTAACGGTGCGATCAACGTAGCACCATGCGCCAAGTATGCCGGCCAGTCCGCCAACAAGCGGTAAAGCCCCGGCACGAAAGGTTTACCGCCAATCTCCGTCTTCAACTGCATCAGGACCGCAGCTACATCTGGCGGCGCAGCAGCAACATTAACCATCGCTGGCATCGGGACAAGCATGTCTGGAGGTGTCCAAGGTGCCGCTGGCGTATCCTCGCCGCCCGGCACAGCGCCACCGATCAACCGTTCTACGATCCCAGCAAACAGCAGATTGATGGGCGAGACCCGCACAAAATTATCACAGATATTCCGGATAGCCTTTACGCCTGCGATGTCGACCCCAAGGAGACGCAATGCGGCTTCTGAAAATTTTGGAAAAGGTGCGATGTCGACCATTTTTACTCGCTGCCAAGCGGTTTCCGGGATTGTGCCATCCAAGAAAGCTGGCCGGCAGACGGCCCAAGCGTATTCCAGGCAACCGGGCATTGTCGCGACGTGCCGTTGCAGTGACGAAACATAGGGCACACCGCAATAAATACGTATTTCCTCATAGATACGAGCAAGTTCGCCAGCCACCTCTATTTCAGGCAGTTCGGCCATTGTCGTCAGAACCGGTGTGTTCATTTGGTCTCGTTCTCGATACTAGGCTGTGGAAATTGTTCGCCTTCAACGGCAGTATGCGACTACAAGCCATGACGAGAAAAGACCATGCCCCGTATCTCCCTAATCCATGTCGTCCACGTCGCAATCGAACCAGTAGTTGAGACCTTCCAGTCGGATTGGCCCGAGGCGGAGGTCTACAGCCTGCTCGAAGACTCCTTGTCCAGCGATTTGCAAACTGCCGGTGAAATCGACAGCACTATGATAGGCCGCTTCAAACGACTTGCCGACTACGCGGTCGATACCGGTGCCGACGGTATCCTGTTTACTTGCTCTGCATTTGGCACCGCGATTGAAGCAGCAACAGCAGCACACACATCACTTCCCATACTCAAACCCAATGAGGCCATGTTCGAAGAAGCGATAGGCATGGGTGATAGGATCGGCATGATCACCACATTTCAGCCCAGCATCCCGTCAATGACGCGGGAGTTCGAGGAAATGGCCGCAGCTGCCTGTTCTTCAGCGAGATTGGAGACCGCCTTCGCGCCGAATGCGATGGCCTCCCTTAGTGACGGCGATGCCGAAACCCACAACCAATTGGTCGCCGATGCTGCCGAACAATTTGCCGAGACCGATGTCCTGCTTTTGGCGCAGTTTTCCACCGCTCAGGCCCGACTAGCGGTGGAAGAAAAATATGACAAACCGGTTCTGACAAGCCCCGGCAGTGCCGTGCGAAAACTACGCAGACTACTTAACGGTTAGAAGAATAAAAAAAGGCCGGTCACCGAACCGGCCTTTTTCCTTTGTCAGATTCTGCCTAGTTCATCGGCAGACCTGGATGAACCGCACGCGAATTCGCGATATCGAAGAATTGCGGTTCTAAGGCAGGCATCGCGCTCTCCGCGATTAGCTCCGGCGTCCAGCCACCGTCGTGATGCACCATGCGGGTCGGCCGCGGCTGACCGTAAAGCGACAGTTCACCGCCACGTTGGTGGAAAATTTGACCGGTCACGTGTCCGGCACCTTCCGAGGCGAGGAAAGTGATCAACGGTGCGATCGCGTCGGCCGGGCTGCGCGTGAGGCGCTCTTCACGCATCTTCGCCGCATCCGGATCTTTCGGTGTCGGTACCGAGCGCGTCATTCGCGTATCAGCCGAGGGGCAGATCACATTGCTGGTCACATTTTTATTCTTGCTTTCCATGGCCACAATGCGTGACAGGCCGACGATGCCCATCTTCGCCGCTCCATAGTTCGCCTGACCAATATTGCCGAGCAGGCCCGAAGTCGAGCTGCACATGATTATACGGCCATATTCCTGCTCGCGGAAAAGATTGATCGCCGCCCGGTTGACGTTGAAGTGGCCAGTCAGATGGACATCGATGACATCTTGCCAGTCGTCCGGCGACATTTTGTGGAACATACGGTCACGCAGGATGCCAGCCGGGTTAAAGATTATATGCAATCCTCCAAGCTCATCACGCGCCTGCTGCACCATTCCAAGGCAATCCTCATAGCTTGCAACCGAGCCAAAATTCGGCGCAGCCTCACCGCCACCCGCCTTGATGGCGTTGGCGATCTCTTCCGCAGGACCCTGCTCACCACCTTCGCCCCCGCCGCCAACGCCTGGGTCATTGATCAGCACCTTGGCCCCGTTCGCCGCGAACATCTTGGCGACCTCCGCGCCGACGCCACGGCCGCCGCCTGTTACCATCGCCACGCGACCATCCAGCATACCCATCTCTTTGTTCCTCCTGTGAAGTGTTAATTTATATTTTAGGTCAGGGTTCTAAGTTGCGGTTGCACCCCCATCCTGTCAACCGATGCCGCTCAGGATTTCGGTCGGTGACAACGCCAACTGTTGGTCACCGCCAACGTTCCGTATCGCTTGTAATTTTAGACCTCTTGTTAATAGACTTTTGGCCGGCCTAGCGTACTCCGGCATGCCAGTTAACGCATCGGTGTCTTTGGATAGCCATCTGTTGATCTACATTAATGCTGCACTATCATGCCAAGAGATCGAACCGAGAGATAAGTTAGGGCGGATCGATTTCTAAGATATTGAAAAATATTAAGAAAATGGTGGGCGCGGCTGGGATTGAACCAGCGACCCCTACGATGTCAACGTAGTGCTCTCCCGCTGAGCTACGCGCCCCCATGAAATGGGGTTATATTCATTTAGGACGTTAATGCAAGACTAGCCCCGTCCCAATTCACCTGGGGCCCCGCGCTACGCGCAGCAGGGAGAGACAAGGAGACTGCCATGAGTATTGACGTTGCACGGCTGCGTTCTGAAACACCAGGTTGCGGAAATCAGGCCCATTTCAATAACGCCGGAGCTGCCCTACCACCGAAACCTGTCCTCGACACTGTGATCACGCACTTAAACCGAGAGGCGGAAATCGGTGGATACGAGGCCGCCGCGGAGGCGTCTGACCGGCTAGAGAATTTTTACAACACAGC
>PBDC01000089.1 GCA_002717185.1 Rhodospirillaceae bacterium | reverse complement strand
TTTTTCTGCTGCCTGGGCCGCCATGCGGCAATCGTCCAAGGGGATTTGTGGCCTCAACTCGGTGGATCGGATCCATTGGTTGTTTCGTCAGCACGTCCCTGAATTATCGGTCCACGTGACCCGCACCGGGTTTGTACGGGACTCTGACCACCATATGGCTCGAACCGGCGTGACGCGCTTGGATGGTACGGGGATTGTGGGCCGAGTCTATGCCGCCGTCTATCAGGACACGCGTGGCCGCTACGGTTCGGAGGGCTTAGACCGTGTTTATGCGGACGATGCGGCGGACGGGTTCGACACGTTGGACTGGATCGCAGCTCAACCTTGGTGCGACGGCAATATCGGCATGTCCGGCTCTTCGGCTGGAGCGACGACGGCCTTCGCCGGGGCAAGCACGCGTCATCCGGCGCTGAAGGCCTATTTCGCGCAGGTCGGGGCGGCCAGCATCTATGATGATGTCGTTTGCGAAGGCGGTTCGATCCAGATGGAACGGCTATGGCTCTGGGTGTCGAAGAATATCCCCGGACTGTCACCGTCACATCGGGTGGCAGTGATGGAACAGGCCGGTATCGACCCTATTGCTCTGGATAAGGCAGCTGAGGGTGCCGCGGCGCGCTATAATCGGCTTGAGGCGGCGCGCCACGACGATCTGCCATATGTGAATTCGCCAGACTGGATGCGCCTGCCGCTGACCGACTATCCCGATTTCTCAATCTGGCAGCCTTTTTTGGATGAGATCCTGACCCATCCCGCACCCGATGATTTCCGTGCCGCGCATGATTTCAGTCGCACAATAGAAGCGCCGGGTTTCTTGGCAACGACTTGGTATGACATCTTTCAGACCAGCATGATCCGCGCCTTTACGGAGATCCAAGCGCGAAATGGCAATCAGCGGCTCTGGATAGGGCCAAACAATCACTACTTCATCTACGAAGCCAATTTTTGGCCGACCGATCCTTATTTCGATTGGTTTGATCACTGGCTAAAGGGCGCGGAGAATAGCGTGATGGACGGGCCTGCGGTCCGTTATGCGCCGCAAGCTTGGACCGAAGATCCTGCCGGCTATGTCGCGGATGACTGGCATTCCGCCATTCAATGGCCTCCGCCGAATGCAAACTCATTAAGGCTCTATCTTCATGGCGGCGGCACACTTGAAGCTGATGGCCCGGGTGGTGAGGCTCGTTCTTATGTTTACGATCCTAGTAATCCAGTGCCGACGTTGGGTGGCCGAAACATGCTAATCGATGCTGGCCCACGCGACCAGCGACCGTTACAGGCTCTGCCTCACTATGGCCTAACCTATCGTGGCGCGCCGCTATCTGAAGATTTAACTATCGCAGGCCCGGTGCACCTCACTTTGCAGGCGAGTTCGAATTGTCTGGACACCGATTTTGTAGCTAAGCTGATTGAAATTCACCCTGATGGCCGAGCGATGCTGCTTATGGATGGGGTCGTTCGTGCGTTATACCGCAATGGCAAACACGAGCCACTTTTGGCGGGAGAGACCACCACTTTTGAAATTGATCTGGCACATATCCACCATACCGTGCGTGCGGGACATAGTTTGCAGATCGATATTACTAGTAGCAATTTTCCGCGGCGGGCACGTAACACCAACAGCGGTAATTCGATCTTGGCGAACGATATGGATGTGGATATCCGCGTTGCAACCAACACTGTGCATCATGACGCGGATACGCCGTCTTTTGTTACGCTGTCAGTACTTTGAGACCGAGGTGACGTTGTCAGCTTTCACGAGCGAACCTGCTTGTATATTTCTTGAATGGCTTAGAAGGGGTTAAACAGTCGATGGCAGACGATCGCATCAAAGGTTTGAACCGCGACGAACACGGCTTCGATGCGCCTGTCGCGCTTGGTCATCCAATCCGCAGCGGGCTGCCGGATGGTCATCCTGCTGGCCCAGCGCTGGGGGAGAGACTGCCGGATTTCGTTCTTCCGGATGCGCGCGGACGTATCATCCGGTTCCATAAGGACCGGGGCGCAGCTCGCTCCGCAGTAGTGTTCTACCGGTCCGCCGTTTGGTGACCTCCCTGCTGGACGCAGCTCGGGGAGCTGCGCGATGCGTTTGACAGATTCGAGGCTGCGGGAATCAAAGTTTACGCAATTTCCTATGACGATCAGGAGGCGCTCGCCGAATTCGCCGAGAAGCAGAGGATACCCTTCCCATTGTTGTCCGATCTGGATTCTGAGGTCATTCGCCACTACGGAATTTTGAACACTCAGGTCGAGCCAGGAGACGGCTTTTTCTATGGCATACCGTATCCCGGGGTGTTCGTGACCGACACAGACGGCGTCGTCGTCGCGAAGTTTTTCCATGACACCTATAAGAAACGCGATAGCGCAGAAATCATCATTGACGCTGCGTTGGGCCGGATTCAGATTGCGGAAGACGCCCCCCGCGTATTGGCGGCCGCAGTCGATGGAGTAGGGATCAGCGCCACCATTCAAGGCGGCTCGGGAAGCCTGCGCCAGGGAATTGTCCGCCATGTGGTGGTGCGGTTTGAATTGCCGGAGGGATTGCATATCTATGGTGAACCGGTGCCGGACGGCATGGTCCCGACTACAATATCGGTAAGTGGGCCACCCGGATTGGTTACGGAAGCACCGGTTCTGCCTCCAACCGAGCCGTTGATTTTAAAAGGGATGGAAGTCGAACTTCAGGTCTGGAGCGGCGAGGTCGATATCAGGGTGCCAATCTATCCCGTTGGCGAACTGGTTAGCGAAGTCCGCCCCCTGGACCATGAGTCCGTTAGCATCGAAATTGCAGTGAGTTACCAGGTTTGTGACAATATGATCTGTCAGTTGCCGAAATTGGTAACGCTTTCTATAGATTTGCCGCTAGAAGCCACTGATGTTCCCGCCATCGCGGTGCATATGGGACATGGTCAGCGCGAGGGGAACTACGATGGCACATCGCACTTGAAACGCCTCCTGCAGCGCAAGGGCGACATGCGCCAGGACACCATCTGAAAGGCAGTCGTCGCGAGGGCTTGGTTAGGAAAAAATAGGCAGCGCCTCTGGGCGCTGCCTATTTTCGTCAGCTCAGACTGCAGCCAATGCCTGGTCTAGGTCAGCGATGATGTCGTCGATGTGCTCTATGCCGATCGAGAGGCGCACATATCCATCCGTAACGCCGGTTGCGAGTTGCTCCTCGGGCGTTAGCTGGGAGTGTGTCGTCGAGGCTGGGTGTATCGCCAGACTGCGCGCGTCGCCTATATTGGCGACATGATAGAACATCTTTAGCGCCTCGATGAACTTCTGGCCGGCTTCCTTGCCGCCGGTCAGCTCGAAGCCGACCAGTCCGCCATAGCCGCCATTCATATAGGTGTCTGCGCGCCGCTTCTCTTCGCCAGACTGATTACTTGGATGGATCACGTTGATGACCTTGCCGTGGCCGTCCAAATGTTCCGCTACGGCCGATGCGTTGCGGCAATGCTCGCGCATGCGCAAAGGTAGGGTCTCCAGTCCCTGAATGAACTGAAAGGCGTTCTGTGGGCTGATCGAGGAGCCAAGATCGCGCAGCAAGATGACCCGCGCCCGGATGATGTAGGCGATTGGGCCGAGTGGCTTGACTGCTTCCGTCCATACTGCGCCGTGATAACTTTCATCCGGCTGGTTCAGGGCCGGCTGTCGTTCTGGTACCGCTTCCCAGTCGAAATTACCGCTATCGACGATCATGCCGCCGATAGAGGTGCCGTGGCCGCCTATATATTTCGTCAGGGAATAGACATTGATAGCGGCGCCATGATCGAAGGGACGGCAAAGGATAGGTGCCGCGGTGTTGTCCATAATCAGTGGGGTGCCAAGCGGTCGGCCGATATCGGCGACTTCCTGGATCGGGAATACGTGCAGTTTTGGATTCGGTAGGGTTTCCGCGTAATAGGCCCGCGTCTTATCGTCCGTTGCGCGTCGAAAGTTTTCTGGGTCGGATGGATCGACGAAGCGCACCTCAACTCCCTGCTGCCGCAAAGTGTTAGCGAAAAGGTTCCAGGTCCCGCCATAGAGGTCCGTAGAGCTTACGACATTGTCGCCGGCCCAGGCCAGGTTCTGCAAGGCGAAGGCAGAGGCGGCCTGCCCGGAGGAGACTGCCAGTGCCGCAACGCCGCCGTCGAGCGCGGCGACCCGCTGTTCGAGCGCATCCTGTGTTGGGTTCATGATCCGCGTGTAGATATTACCGAGTTCCTGCAGCGCAAACAGGCGCGAGGCGTGGCCAGTGTCTTGAAACTGGAAGGATGTCGTTTGATAAATAGGTACCGCCACCGCTCCATTGGTCTCGTCGGACCGGTAACCGGTGTGCAATACGATGGTTTCTGGGTTTTTGCTGTCTGTCATTTTGTGCCCCTCATTTCTCGCAGGTAAAATCCGTTTGGTAGAGGTTGATACGAAACGTGGGCAGATGCAAACCACGATTAATGTGGATAGCTTGCTTGACTCACGATGAAAGCCGGCGTAGAAGCCTGATCTTATTCGGGAAACGTTTGTTTCTGGTCCCGAGGGGCTACGCCAGTCCGCGAGTTTCGCGCACTGGCGCTCTCTGCGTTTTCGTAACGGTTTCAGGTAATAGGCGCGCATGTTTGAGTCATTGTCCGGCCGCTTGGCCGATGTCTTCGAGAAGCTGAAACGTCGGGGCGCGTTGAGCGAAACAGACGTGTCGGGGGCGATGCGTGACGTTCGGGTCGCTCTGCTCGAAGCGGACGTAGCTCTGCCGGTGGTTCGTGACTTCATCAAGAAAGTGCAGGATGAGGCGGTTGGTCGGGAGGTGCTGCGGTCGGTCACACCGGGTCAGATGGTCGTCAAGATCGTGCAGGACCAGCTTGTTGAGATGTTGGGCGGCGAGGCGGGAGGATTGGAGCTGCTGGCGCCCGCACCCGTTGCGATCATGCTTGTCGGACTGCAAGGTTCTGGTAAGACGACGACGACGGCGAAAATCGCCGCACGACTGCAGGACCGTGACAAGAAGAAGGTGCTGATGGCGTCGCTCGACACGCAGCGGCCCGCGGCGCAGGAACAACTCAAAGTGCTGGGGGAGCAGGCGGGCGTCGCCACCTTGCCAATCGTCGCTGGGCAGCAGTCGGTCGATATCGCAAAGCGTGCGAACGACGCGGCCCGGCTCGGTGGTTATGACGTGGTCATGCTCGACACCGCCGGCCGCTTGCAGCTTGACGAGGGGCTGATGGCGGAAGTGGCTGCAGTGCGCGACGCCATCAAACCATATGAGACCTTGTTGGTTGCGGACGCCATGACTGGCCAGGACGCTGTCAATGTGGCGGAAGGATTTAAGGCGCGCCTGCCATTGACAGGCATCGTGCTAACACGGGTCGATGGCGATTCGCGTGGTGGTGCTGCACTGTCGATGCGCGCGGTTACTGGTTGTCCGATCAAGGTGATCGGTGTTGGCGAGAAGCTGGGCGATATTGAGGATTTCCATCCGGAACGGATCGCAGGCCGCATACTCGGGATGGGCGATGTGGTCAGCCTGGTTGAGAAGGCGCAGGAAACTATTGAGGAAGAAGAGGCTGAGAAGCTCGCCAAAAAGATTCAGAAGGGCGAATTTGATCTCGATGATATGGCAAAGCAGCTTGGTCAGATGCGTAATATGGGCGGCCTTTCTGGCATGATGGAATTACTGCCCGGCGTCGCCAAGGCGAAGAAGCAGTTGGCCGAGGCGAAGATCGATGAATCCGCCCTTCTTCATCAGGAGGCGATCATCTCTTCGATGACGCCAAAAGAGCGGCAACGGCCGAAACTGATACACGCGTCGCGCAAGAAACGCATCGCGAAGGGATCGGGGACTTCGATCCAGGATGTGAACAAGCTTCTGAAGCAGTACCAGACGATGCGCAAGGTGATGAAGCGCATGAGCAAGATGGGGGAAAAGGGCCTGGCGCGACATGGCATCCAGGGCCTGATGCCCCGCATGTAACAGCACACTGAATTTTGAACGACACGTAGAGCTAAGGAGAGTAAATCATATGGCGCTGAAAATCAGATTGGCCCGCGGCGGTGCGAAAAAGCGCCCTTACTACCGCATTGTCGTTGCCGACTCACGCATGCCGCGTGACGGTCGGTACATCGAACGGGTCGGGGTCTATAATCCAATGTTGGCCAAGGATGACCCGAACCGGGTGCAATTGGTTGAGGATCGTATCCGGCATTGGATGTCGGTTGGCGCAAAACCCTCTGACCGGGTTGCGCGTTTTCTGGGCCGTGCCGAGATAATGCCGATACCTGCGATTTCGGAGCAGACCAAGCAGCACCTACCGAAGGCCAAAGCGCAGGAACGCATGCGTGAGGCCGAAGAAGCCACAAAGGCGAAGGCCGAGGCAGAAGCCCAGGACTCGGCCGAAGAGGCGCCAGCTGAAGAAGCGGTGGCTGAGGACACGCCTGCGGAAGAAGAGACGCCCGCATAAATATGGTGGCTCGGGCAGAACTTATGACGGATACCCGGATCTGTGTTGGCGTCATCGTGGGGGTGCACGGCTTGCGCGGCCTCTTGCGCGTCAAAAGCTTTACCGCAGAGCCCACCGATATCGCCGTCTATGGCCCGCTTGTCGATGCCACCGGCGCGCGCCAATACACGCTCAAGGTGACCGGGTCGGCTAAGGGTGTGCTGCTCGCACGGATCGATGGGATAGATGACCGAAACTCGGCGGAAGCCTTGAAGGGCATGGAACTCTTCATCGCCCGGGATGCGTTGCCGCAGACTGAAGAGGATGAGTTTTACCACACGGACCTGATTGGATTGCAGGCTGTTTTTGCCGACGGCACGGTCTACGGTACTGTCCGGGCGCTGCACGAGTTCGGGGCTGGGGACATGATTGAGTTCACTCTCGAAGTCGGTGGTGTGTCGGTCCTGCCCTTTACCCGCGCTGTGATACCGGAAATCGATCTCGTCAATGGCCGAATTACCGTCGAGCCGCCTACTGAAACCGTAGCAAAGCCGGAAGACGACGCGTGATAGCCTGGACTGCCCACATTCTGACGATTTTCCCGGACATGTTCCCAGGACCGCTCGGCCATTCCTTGGCCGGCCGCGCGCTAGCGGAGAAAATTTGGGGCCTCCGGACGGTCGATATTCGTGACTTCGCCATGGACAAGCACGGTACAGTTGACGATCCACCCTTTGGCGGTGGGCCGGGCATGGTGATGCGAGCCGATGTGTTGGATGCGGCGCTGGAGTCGGTGGCGGAGGCTTCGGGACCGGTGATCTATCTGACGCCCCGAGGTCGAGCCTTCGATCAAACGCGGGCGACAGCGCTAGCTTCGGGGCCAGGTGTGACCTTGCTTTGTGGCCGCTTCGAAGGGATTGACGAACGGGTGATTGAAGAACGTGGATTCGAAGAGGTCAGCGTAGGCGATTTTGTGCTATCCGGCGGCGAACCAGCGGCTATAAGCGTTATCGACGCTTGTGTCCGTCTGTTGCCTGGCGTCGTTGGAGCAGAAGACTCGCTCGTCGATGAGAGCTTTGCGCAGGGGCTTCTGGAGTATCCCCAGTACACGCGGCCCGCTACTTGGCGTGGGCGCACCGCACCGGGCATTCTGCTGTCCGGCCATCACGAGAACATTCGCGCTTGGCGGTTGGCCCAGGCTGAACAAATTACCCGCGAACGCCGGCCTGACCTTTGGGAACGGTACGTCGCGCAGACTAATCAAGTGAGGAAGATGTCATGAATATTATCGAACAGCTCGAACAGGAGCAGATGGCAAAGCTTGCCGAAGCACGGCCGATTCCAGATTTTCAGGCCGGCGATACGCTGCGGGTCCATGTGAAGGTCATCGAGGGTTCGCGTGAGCGGGTCCAAGTCTTCGAGGGTGTATGCATTGCCCGTAAGCATAATGCCATGAACAGCGCCTTCACGGTGCGCAAGATCAGCTATGGCGAGGGTGTGGAGCGCGTCTTCCCGCTATACAGCCCGCGGATAGAGGAGATCGAAGTTGTGCGCCGTGGTTCGGTGCGCCGGGCGAAGCTATATTATCTGCGGGAGCGGCGCGGCAAATCGGCGCGAATTGCGGAGCGCACGACGGGTCGTCGGACGGAAACCGTGGCTACGGCCGAACCGGTGGAGAACGGCGATAGCTGAGCCTATTGTGATCGCGTTTTATTACTCTATGACCACTTCTCTTTTGCAAAGAGGGGTAGTGAAAAGTTTTAATAGCAGTGATTGCCGCACGTGCGGAGGGTCTCTGGCCTGTAAGGCAGGCATTTAAATATGAGACGACTTCTCAGCTAAGTGCGGCAGCTCTGGCCCGCAAGCGATAGTAAGCCAGGACGAGGGAGCCTTAATGTCCAAGCCGCAAACACTTCTCGACAAGATCTGGGAAAGCCATGTCGTCGATACACAGGAGGATGGGACCTGCCTGCTGTATATTGACCGCCACATCATCCATGAGGTTACAAGTCCGCAGCCCTTCGAAGGGCTAACAATGGCAGGCCGCAAATTGCGCCGCCCGGATCTGACCCTCGCGGTGATCGACCATAACATCGCAACTGACCGCTCGGAGGCGATTCCTGAGGACTCGCAGCTGCAGATGGATACCCTAAGGCGCAACTGCGCCGATTTTGGCGTAACCCTGTTTGAGGTTGATGACCCGCGAAATGGTATCGTCCATATTATTGGGCCGGAACAGGGTTTCACCCTGCCAGGCGTGACCCTGGTCTGTGGCGACAGCCACACGGCGACGCACGGCGCTCTAGGCGCGCTAGCCTTCGGCATTGGCACCTCGGAGGTCGAGCATGTCATGGCGAGCCAGACCCTGCTGCAGGCGCCAGTCAAGAGTATGCGGATCACGGTGAATGGCGAGCTGCCCTTTGGCTGCACAGCAAAGGATTTGATCCTGGCCTTAATCGGCAAAATTGGTACAGCGGCGGGTACTGGGCACGTAATTGAGTATACCGGGTCGGCGATTAGCGCCCTGTCGATGGAAGGTCGAATGACGGTCTCCAATATGACAATCGAGGCTGGCGCTCGCGCCGGGCTGATTGCGCCGGACGAAAAGACGTTTGAATACCTCAAGGGCCGCCCCCATTCGCCAAAGGGAGCCGACTGGGATGCGGCCGTAGCGCATTGGAGGACACTACCATCCGACGAAGGGGCCTCCTACGACAAGGAAGCGACATTGGATGTGAGTGAGATCGTTCCACAGGTCACCTGGGGAACTAGTCCCGAAGACGTAGTGCCGATCACCGGTGTTGTTCCCGATCCTAAGGATGCGCCGAATCCGGACAAGGCGGCAGCGGTTAAGCGTTCCTGCGAATATATGGGCCTCAAACCTGGCACCAAGATGACTGAAGTAGAGATCGATACGATCTTCGTTGGCGCTTGTACTAATGGACGGATTGAGGACATCCGTGAGGTCGCAATGGTCGCTAAGGGTCGTAAGGTAAAGGATGGGGTGCGCACTTTGATCGTGCCGGGTTCCGGTTTAGTTAAGGAGCAGGCCGAGCAAGAAGGGCTGGCAAAAATTCTAATTGATGCTGGCTTCGATTGGCGGGAGCCTGGTTGTTCAATGTGTCTGGCGATGAATGTCGACCAGCTGCAGCCGGGAGAGCGCTGTGCGGCGACCTCGAACCGTAATTTCGAGGGACGGCAAGGGCGTGGAGGTCGGACCCATCTTGTCAGTCCTGCGATGGCAGCTGCCGCCGCCGTGACCGGCAAACTGACTGATGTACGCGAATTGTTGAACGGCTGAGGGGAAGGGACACAGAGCGATGGAAAAATTCAACACGCTGACCGGCGTCGCGGCGCCTATGGATATGATCAACATTGATACCGATAAGATCATCCCCAAGCTGCACCTCCGCACGATAAAGCGGACGGGCCTGGGTAAGGTGCTGTTTGAAGAGATGCGCTACGAGCTGGATGGGACGGAAAAGCCGGATTTCATCCTCAACAAGGATCCCTATCGCGACTCGAAAATTATCGTCGCGGGCGATAATTTCGGCTGTGGATCATCGCGTGAACACGCACCCTGGGCACTGCTTGATTTTGGCATACGCTGCGTGATCTCGACTAGCTTCGCCGATATCTTCTACAACAACTGTTTTAAAAACGGCATCCTGCCGATTCGCGTCACCAAGGGGCAGCTTGACGCGTTGATGGCTGATGCCTGTGATAAGGAAAACCCAGAGTTGACCGTCGATCTGGTTAATATGGAGATCAAGCGCCCGAACGGCGTGACTGTGCCGTTTGAGCTGGATTCCTTCCGCCGGGAATGTTTGCTAGACGGGCTCGACGATATTGGTTTGACCATGCAGAAAAGGGAACAGATCGATAGTTTCGAGGAGCAACAGAACCAAGCACAGCCCTGGCTTAACAGTTCACCGCCGGTCTAACCATGGCGGCATCACGCACGTTGTTCGACAAGATCTGGGACAACCACCTTATCGATACCACTGATGACGGGCTCAGCATCCTATACGCTGACCGACTGCTAATTATGGAGATGCAGCCGCAGGCTTTTGAGGGGCTGCGCATGGCTGGTCTGAAGGTACGCTGCCCTGACAAGGTGCTGGGCGTGATGGATCATGTCATCCCTACGCATCCTCGCGACCAAGCTATTAATGACCCGATCGCTCGACTGATAGTGGAGCAGGCCTACAAGGACTACGACGAGTTTGGCGTCGAACTGTTCGACTTGATGGATAAGCGTCAGGGCATCGTCCACGTCATTGGCCCGGAACAGGGCTTCACGCTGCCGGGCGTGACCCTGTTCTGCGGCGACAGCCACACCGCAACTCATGGCGCGTTCGGCGCCTTTGCGATGGGGATTGGCACTTCAGAAATCGAGCATGTCCTGGCGACTCAAACCTTGCGAACGCCTAAACCGAAAAACATGCGGATAACGGTGGATGGTAAGTTATCCGACGGTTGCACCGGTAAGGATATCATCCTTGCAATCATTGGCGCGATCGGCACAGCGGGCGGCACCGGGCATGTTATAGAGTTTGCAGGATCGGCGATCAGGGATCTGTCTATGGAAGGACGGATGACTGTATCGAATATGACAATTGAGGCCGGCGCGCGGGCCGGAATGATCGCGCCAGATGAGATTACGTTTTCCTATTGTGAAGGTCGCCCGCGGGCACCGAAAGGAGCAGATTGGGACCGAGCGGTAGACTACTGGAAGACCTTGCCGACCGATGACGGCGCTGTGTTTGACAAGGAGGTAATTTTGGAGGCTGAAAAGATTGCTCCACAGGTGACTTGGGGTACTAACCCGGAAGAGGTCGCGCCGATCGACGGGGTGGTGCCGGATCCGGTGGACGCCCCCAACGAGGACCGGCGGCGCATGATGCAGCGCTCTCTCGACTATATGGGGCTGGCGCCGGGTATGGCGATGACGGATGTCACGATCGATCGGGCGTTCATAGGGTCCTGCACCAATAGCCGTATCGAGGACCTTGAAGCCGCTGCGGCGATTGCGCGGGGCCGTAAGGTTGCTGATGGCGTCGAGGCTATGGTTGTCCCGGGATCGGGTTTAGTCAAAGAGCAAGCAGAAGCGCGCGGACTAGACAAGATTTTCACGGAAGCGGGGTTCGACTGGCGTGAGCCGGGCTGCTCCATGTGCGTCGCTATGAATGGTGATTATATCCAGCCTGGACAGCGATGTGCCTCGACTTCCAATCGGAATTTCGAGGGCCGGCAGGGCCGCGATGGTCGGACCCATCTGGCCAGCCCGGCAATGGTCGCCGCCGCAGCGGTGACCGGTCGTCTGACTGATGTCCGAGCTCTAGAAACACGTTCAAACGAATAGACAACGAAAGTGCAGGGGAGCTTCATGACAGCGAACAAATCACTTCTTATCTTGCCGGGCGATGGCATCGGACCGGAGGTTATGGTCCAGGTGCGACGGGTGGTTGACTGGTTTGCCTTACGTCGTGAGGTCACCTTCGAAGTGAAGGAAGGGGTCGTTGGAGGTGCTTCCTATGATATGTACGGTACGCCGATTACCGAGGAGACCATGGAAGATGCGATGGCGGCCGATGCCGTGCTATTCGGCTCGGTCGGCGGCCCGCAATATGACGACGCGCCGCGTGAACTTCGACCGGAGATGGGGCTGCTGCGCCTGCGTAAGGATCTTGACCTGTTTGCCAATCTACGTCCGGCACTCACCTTTGATGCGCTGCTTGATGCTTCGTCCCTTAAACCAGAAGTGGTCAAAGGGCTTGACCTGATGATCGTGCGCGAATCAACGGGTGGCATTTATTTTGGAACGCCCCGCGGCATTGAAACTCTGGAAAACGGCCAACGCCGTGGCTTCGATACGCAGACCTATACCGAGTCAGAAATACGCCGAGTTACCGCAGTCGCTTTCGATCTCGCCCGGCAACGGCAGGGCAAGGTGACCTCGGTTGAGAAAGCCAATGTTATGGAAAGCGGTGTGCTTTGGCGTCAAGTGGTCACCGAACTGCACCAAAGCTCTTATTCCGATGTTGAACTCGGACACATGTATGCGGACAATTGCGCTATGCAATTGGTGCGCGAGCCGACTCAGTTCGACGTTATTGTCTCCGACAATTTGTTTGGCGACATCCTTTCGGACTGTGCGGCGATGTTGACCGGGTCACTCGGCATGTTGCCCTCGGCCACGATAGGCGCGCCAGATGAAAGCGGCCGCCGCCGTGCTTTATACGAGCCGGTACACGGCAGTGCTCCGGATATCGCTGGTAAGGACATGGCTAACCCACTCGCCTGCCTGCTCAGCTTTGCCATGCTACTGCGCTACTCCTTCGATCTGGAGGAAGATGCAAGCTTGGTGGAGAACGCCGTACAAGCCGTCCTGAAGTCCGGCGTCCGAACTTCGGATATTATGGCGCCGGGGCGCGCGCCCGTCTCCACATCCGGCATGGGCGACACAATCATCAGGGAGTTGGACGAGCAAGCTGCTTAGAGTGGATGGAGATTAAATGGAACCATATAGGGTTTAGTCTAAGCTTCTTAATCCGCAGTAAGCTATAATTTAAGCGAATTAAGTGAATTTGGGATCGGTAACCGTGCTTTCAAGAAATCACGGCTTGGTCTAGAAGTTTCCAGAATGTTGACAGTAGAGGTCGCTGTGCGTTTTGCGTTAACGTCGCCTATGCAGCCCCTGTGGACGATGGATTTTTGGTGTGAAGGTTCGGGCAGTTTGCTTGATTGCCAATCAAGGTCTGTTTATCTTCAGTTTTGAGCGTTAAAAGATTTTGCGATGGCTAAAATCTTTGTTTCCTCTATCGTCGTCCATAATAGATGACCTTTACAGCTTGCGCATATCCTAATGAAAATTGAGGACGGGGTCATACAGCGACGATCGCGGCGGCCCCTAGGCCGATTGCGTCGCGCCCCAAAACTGTAAAGCAGACATCGATTTTGACGAAAAAGGCCGTTTAACAAACCGCAGAGACGACCATATTGGAAAAGGCAAGCTAATAAGCAATCCCCAAACACGAATTTGCATTGGGGTGAGCGAAAATTTCCTCGCCTCAAGCTTTTGTGACATTTGCTCGTGGCGGAGATCAAACAAAGAGGAATTATTTGATGGGCTATAAGATTGCGGTAGTGGGTGCTACGGGCAATGTGGGACGCGAGGTTTTAACCACTTTGTCCGAGCGAGCCTTTCCGGTCGACAAGATCACGGCGCTAGCATCGGAGAATTCCGTAGGGCGCGTGGTGTCGTTTGGCGAGGATGCCGAGCTCGACGTGCAAAGTCTGTCATCTTTTGATTTCAAGGGTACGGACATCGTCCTGTCCTCGGCCGGTGGCAAGGTTTCGGCTGAATTTGCGCCACGTGCCGCCAAGGAGGGCGCCATTGTTATCGACAATACGTCGCATTTCCGCATGGACCCGGACGTGCCGTTGGTCGTGCCGGAGGTGAATCCACAAGCCATTTCAGATTACAGAAAGCGCAATATTATCGCGAATCCGAACTGTTCGACGATTCAGCTGGTTGTCGCCCTGAAGCCGCTGCATGATCTGGCTGGGCTGAAGCGGGTCGTGGTCAGCACCTATCAATCTGTTTCCGGTGCTGGCCGTGCTGGAATGGACGAGTTGTTTAACCAAACCCGCGCGGTGTTCGTGAACGACCCCCTAGACCGGAAAGAATTCACCAAGCAGATCGCTTTCAACGCCATCCCCCACATCGATGACTTCATGGATGATGGCTCTACTAAGGAAGAGTGGAAGATGGTGGCGGAGACGAAAAAGATACTCGACCCAAAGATTAAGGTGTCCGCAACCTGCGTAAGGGTGCCAGTTTTCATCGGTCATGCAGAGTCGGTCAACCTGACCTTCGAAAAAGAACTGTCTGTTGAGGAAGCACGCGAAGCGCTATCCAAAGCGCACGGGGTCGTCGTTGTCGATCATCGCGCGGATGAAGGCTATGTCAGCCCAGTCGAATGCGTTGGCGAAGATGCTGTCTATGTCAGCCGCATCCGTGAGGATATCAGCGAGGAAAATGCGCTCAACATGTGGGTTGTTTCCGATAATCTCCGCAAAGGTGCAGCTTTGAATGCGGTGCAGGTGGCTGAAGCGCTGGTTACCGGCTATCTCGATAAAGCGGCCTAGTATGACTTCTGAGAACTGATCGCGTTTCTCCGGAATAAGCAAAGCGTCGGGTAACCCGCCACTACAAAGGTAGACCGCGAGACTACCTTTAGCAGTGCGCTGTCGCGTCAACGGGCTGGTAACACCGCAGAAGCCATTCGCTTCTATCAGGAGATCCTTAACGCCAACGCGGATTTTGCGCCGGCTTTGCGGACCTTGGGGCAATTCGATGCAAGTGTCGCCTGCCTTCAGCGCGGCGCAGCACTCAAGCCGGAGGATGCCGGTGCGCTCTCTAATTTGGGTAATGCACTCCGGGCGGCGGGACGTCTTGATGAGTCGCACAAGAGCCATCTCGCAGCTATCCAAAGGTGGGATCATTTGTCTACAATCTCGGTCTTGTATTACGCGACCTAGGTACCATTGACGGTGCAATCGAAAGTTTCGACAGGGCTGAATCGATGGGATATGACACCGCGGAACTGAAATGGGGCCGTGCTTTGGCGTTGTTGCTGCGAGGGGACCTCGCTCGCGTATTCGAAGAATATCGATGGCGCTGGAGCATTCCCGACGCGAAACCTCGAAGGTCCGGTCTGGACTGGAGAGACCCTCATCGGGAAAAACCTATTGGTTTAATCTGAGCAAGGGTTCGGCGATACGATTCAGTTTGTGCGCTATCTTTCGCTTCTGCGGGCTCGTGCTGCGAAGATTGTTTTCGAATGAGAGGAACCTTTGGTGCGTTTGTTCCGGGCGAGCCCGGCCTTCGAACATGTGTCGGTCGTTTGCCGCGATATCGACCCGCTTCCCAATAATGATGCGCAAATTGCGCTCTTGAGTCTGCCATATCTTGCTAGTACGGATCTTGTCGCCGCAGACTCGCCTTACTTGGTACCGCCAGACCACAGACAGCAAATCACCAACCGGTCCAGAGAATTGCATGTTGGAATAGTATGGGCTGGCAAGCCCAGCCACAACAACGACCACAACCGGTTGCTTGCGCTTTCTGATCTGGCGCCGCTTCTGGGAGTGTCGGGTGCCTATTTTCACAGTCTGCAGCTCGGTGATCCGGCGGCGACTATCGTCGCGTCGGGTTTCGCCGCCTTGGTCAAAGGTTTTCATCCGGTAATTAGGGATTTCGCAGACAGCGCAGGCTTGATCGGATCTCTTGATTTATTAATTTCCGTCGATACCGCACCGGCGCATCTGGCTGGAGCCCTGTGCCGGCCGGTTTGGGCCTTGCTGCCCTTTGCGCCGGACAGGCGCTGGTAGACCGAACGGGAAGACACACCGTGGTATTCCTCCATGAGACTGTTTCGGCAAACGGAGCCGTGCCAATGGGACGATGTAGTAATCAGGCTTTGTGAAGCTTTGGAAAGCTTTATAGCTGAGGCAGGCTGAGCTAACCAACTCGCTCTACCGGAAATGGCACGAGGTCGTCGAGCGCCGGTAAGGCCGCGATAAGGTTAAGGTCGTCGGTCTGCGCTTTGGCTGTTGCGGCGAGAATTTTGTGAATGCCGCTAACCGCCTGTCCTAGCGCGTTAGGCAAATTCTTATTGGCCAGAAATTGACTGACGAAGAGTGCTGTGAACACATCACCGGCGCCGTAGGCGGGTGCATTGATAGTTGGCGTCATACACTTCCAATGGCCGTTCGCATCGGCCGCAAGCGCCCCTAGTTGGTTTCCTTCGATAATACCTGAAATGACGACTGTAATTGGGCCCCGATCGAGCAATGCGTTCGCTGCCATTACTGCTTCCTGCACTGTCTCTACCGGCATACCTGATAGGTATGCTGCTTCGAAGGTGTTGGGGAAAACGATGTCGGCGGCCGGGAGCGCGTGGTCTCGGAAGAACGGAGGTATATCTTCCGGTACGTAGAATTGGCCGTGATCACCCATGACGGGATCGCAACACCAGAGCGCCGATGGATTGCCGTTCCGCACTTGTTTTGCTGAGGCCAAGACCACTGGGCCAGTATTTGCGCTTCCCAAGTAT
This sequence comes from Rhodospirillaceae bacterium, assembly GCA_002717185.1. The sequence continues at coordinate 14,595 of PBDC01000089.1, read as the reverse complement.
CCGGAAAGAACCGCATCGCACCGCGTTAGCAAGTTGTGCTGGCTTAGGCCATCGACAAGTGCTTGAATTTCCGTAGGGCGCTTGGTGCTACCGGTATGCGGGCCCTGTGCCGGATGGTTTGAAAAGGTGACCGTATCAATTGGCCAGACGGTCCGGCCGAGACGTTGCAGCACAGGCACGGCCGCTGCGTTACCTACATAGCCACTGACTACGCGTGATTGTATGGAGAGGATCGACATGTGATCGCATCTTGCGCCAGACCATACCGATGGCTCAAGCATGGAAAAAAGGCGCCGGAAATATCCGCACGACAGACACTTCCGGCGCCGTTGGAGCTTGTGCTCCGAACTCGCATTACGGCACTTCATAACGTGAACCGCCTGGTAGGCCTTCCTGGCAGTAGGCCTGCTTTTCGGTCACATTTGCGGTGTCCCTGAGGTGACACCGCGAGAAGGTAGTGCGCGACAGCCATCGGTTTTAAAAACTGACGGCTTGCCTGCGTTTCGCTGGTGCTGCCTGTAGCCTCGACATCTCCGGACCAGACGCCGAGCCTCACCACTAAGAGTGCAAATCCTCCGCAAAGGATTTGGGCCTAACGCAGCGTCGCGCCTATGCCCAGAGGCCTTTTGGCCTCCTGGTGTACGGGGATCAGTCGTCGGGAAACGACTTCTCCGCCTCGGACGCTGAATGTGCAGCATCAATCGGTTCCGGTAGGGACGGTGCGAGGCGCCAGCTGCCGATACGCATAAGGAAAATCACAGGGAATCATTTCCCCTCGCGCCAACTTCAGCACAGCGGTTTTCAGTTTAAATAATCCAACTGAAACACAGACCGTTCCCCCAAAACCTGATAGTCACCGTTAAACGCATGCCCCACAGGCGATACCCAAGCGCAAAAGTTCTTTGATGCCGCCAGAGCCGAACGAATACGACCAAAGACCGAAATTCATCCTCAGAACCGTTACCATCCCTCGCCAAAAAAGCACCTAGCGTTAGGGTCCTTTTTTTGAGGCAAATGACAATGTGCCGATTCCGACGCAAATGCGAGCCAACTTTGATGTTGTAAATTTAAGAACTGGATGTCTAGAACGATCGTATAGGGCGGGAAAATTTCTTGTGCATAAAAGGGCAGATTCCTCACAATAACCCCACCCGTTTTCCACGCTATTATCCACAATGAAGAGATTAATTGTTTGTAATTGGTTGCGATCGTTGCGTTGAAGACATCAGCGGGCCTACCGTGGAAATACTTTAGGGGTGACCGGCATCACCGGACTACGGATCCGCAATAAAATCTTCTGCCTATGGCAGGGTTTTTACTGCAACCGTCACCGAAAGCTATGATAATATACTGAGGGGCCGAAGCGATTCGGGTTTTGGGGGTCGTACAGAGGGGTTGGCTATGATAAACGGCGACAGACCACTATCGCCGCATCTGCAGATTTATGCGTGGCAATGGACAATGGCGTTGTCGATTTTACATCGAGCGTCAGGTGTAGGCCTGTCCGTGGGTACTTTACTCATGGTGTGGTGGTTGTTGGCCCTTGCCGATGGCGGAGCATCTTTCGACACAGTACAGGCTTTTGTTTCCCATTGGTTTGGCAAACTGTGCTTGCTCGGGTGGACCTGGGCGTTGTTCTATCATCTGTGTAACGGGATCCGACATCTCGGTTGGGATGTAGGCATGGGCTTTGATCTTGATACAGCGCGGAACACGGGCTACCTCGTTTTCGCCGCGTCTGTTGTGTTGACAGGATGCGCCTGGCTCATCGGCCTGACGATGGGAGGTGCATAATGAGCCTCAGGTCTCCACTTGGCCGCGTCCGCGGCCTCGGGTCCGCAAAAAGTGGCACCGAACATTTCTGGGCACAACGGGTGACGGCAGTTGCGCTTATCCCACTGACGTTGTGGTTCGTGTATTCGATCCTTGCGCTCGGTAATGGCGACCATGCGGTGGCTTCGGCCTGGATGCAGTCGCCATTGAACGCAGTATTATTGTTGCTACTGATTGTCGCGACGTTTCATCATATGCAACTCGGCTTGCAGGTGGTTATCGAAGATTACATTCACGTCGAATACATGAAGATTGTAATGCTCGTGATTGTGAAAGGGGCAAGCCTGTTGCTCGGCGTTGCCGCGGCGTTCGCGGTCTTAAAAGTATCGTTTGGAGGTTAAGGCAGCATGGGTGAGGCATATCCGATAGTTGATCATACCTATGATGTTGTCGTCGTGGGCGCCGGTGGTGCCGGGTTGCGGGCTACGTTCGGTCTTGCCGAGCGAGGCCTTAAGACGGCTTGTATATCGAAGGTTTTTCCAACGCGGAGCCATACTGTGGCGGCACAGGGCGGTGTTTCCGCCGCGCTCGGCAATATGGGCCAGGATGATTGGCGCTGGCATATGTACGATACGGTCAAAGGATCCGACTGGCTCGGTGACCAGGACGCAATCGAATATATGTGCCGTGAGGCAGTGCCGGCGATCGTCGAACTGGAACATTATGGCGTGCCATTTAGTCGGACCCCGGATGGTAAGATCTATCAGCGCGCGTTCGGTGGAATGACAACGGAATATGGCGAGGGGCCGCAGGCGCAGCGTACCTGTGCCGCCGCCGATCGCACGGGTCACGCGATGCTGCATACGCTGTATCAACAATCGTTGAAGCATGAAGCCGAGTTTTATATCGAGTATTTTGCGCTCGACCTGATTATGGAAGAAGGCAAGTGTCGCGGTGTGATGGCTTGGAACCTTGACGATGGCACTATCCATCGCTTCCGGGCAAAGCAAACGATCCTGGCTACTGGCGGCGGCGGCCGTATCTATTTCTCCGCCACCTCGGCACATACTTGCACCGGCGATGGGGCCGGCATGGTGTTGCGCGCCGGACTGCCGATGCAGGATATGGAATTTGTGCAGTTCCACCCGACTGGCATTTACGGTTCGGGCTGCTTGATCACGGAAGGCTCGCGCGGCGAGGGCGGTTACCTCACCAATAGCGAGGGCGAGCGGTTCATGGAACGTTACGCGCCGTCGGCCAAGGACCTAGCCAGCCGAGACGTGGTTAGCCGCTCCATGACCATGGAAATTCGTGAGGGCCGTGGGGTTGGCGAAAATAAAGATCATATTTTCCTGCATCTTGAACATCTCGATGCAGCGCTGATCGAAGAACGACTGCCTGGCATCGCCGAGACGGCACAGATTTTCGCCGGTGTCGACGTGATGACGGAACCGATTCCGGTCATCCCAACCTGCCATTACAATATGGGTGGCGTTCCGACCAACTATCGCGGCCAGGTGATGACTTTGAAGGACGGCAACCCGGACACACCGGTACCCGGGGTGATGGCGGTTGGTGAAGCTGCATGCGTATCGGTGCATGGAGCGAATCGTCTAGGTTCCAATTCACTGCTTGATCTAGTGGTCTTCGGTAGGGCTGCCGCGAACACCTGTGCCGATATCGTCGATCCGAATGAGTCGCACCGACCGCTGCCGGCCGATGCGGGAGAGTACGCGCTCGATCGGTTCGACAAGCTGCGTTATGCGAATGGTGATACGCCAACAGCGGAATTGCGGTTGCGTATGCAAAATGTCATGCAGAACAATTGCGCCGTTTTCCGCACTCAGGAAGTCATGAATGAGGGCGTGGCCAAGATGAAGGAGGTGACAGATGCCATTTCCAACATTAGGGTCAGCGACCGTTCGATGATTTGGAACTCGGATCTGGTGGAGACGCTGGAATTCGAGAATCTTGTCGAACAGGCTGCCGTTACCATGTGCTCGGCGGCGAATCGTCAGGAATCGCGCGGTGCGCACGCCCGTGACGACATTCCGGATCGCGACGACGAGAACTGGATGAAGCATACAATTGCTTGGATCGATGAAGACTATAACGTCAAGATCGATTATCGCCCGGTGCATATGGAGACGTTGACCAACGAAATTCAGCCAGTGCCGCCAAAGGCGCGCGTCTACTAGACGCCGTTTTACGTGTTGTATCTGGTTGAGAAAACGAAGGGGTAATCATGGCTGAATTCACTCTCCCCAAGAATTCAAAGGTTGGCGTTGGCAGGGATTGGCCCGCACCGAGCGGTGCGGCCAACACCAAAACGTTTAAGATCTACCGCTGGAACCCGGATGATGGCGAGAATCCGAAGGTGGACAGCTACACTGTCGACCTTGACGATTGTGGGCCGATGGTCTTGGACGCGTTGATCAAAATCAAGAACGAGGTCGATCAGACCCTGACCTTCCGGCGCTCCTGTCGCGAGGGTATCTGCGGCTCCTGTGCGATGAATATCGACGGGACCAACACTTTAGCTTGCACGAAATACATCAGTGACACCAAGGGTGACTTGAAGATCTATCCGCTACCACACATGTCGGTAGTGAAGGACCTGGTTCCGGATCTCAACAACGCCTACGCGCAGCTTGCCTCAATAGAGCCGTGGTTGAAGAGCGAAACACCACCGCCACCGGACCGAGAGCGGCTGCAATCGCCGGAAGAACGCCGGAAACTCGACGGGCTCTACGAATGTATCCTATGCTTCTCTTGTGCTACGAGCTGCCCCAGCTATTGGTGGAACTCTGAACGCTATCTGGGTCCAGCAATTTTGCTGCAGGCTTATCGCTGGATCATCGATAGCCGCGACGAGCATACTGGTGAGCGGCTCGATGAGCTGGAAGACCCCTTCCGGCTGTATCGTTGCCATACCATCATGAACTGTTCAAAGACTTGTCCAAAAGGTCTCAACCCGGCACAAGCAATTGCAGAAATTAAAAAATTGCTGGTCGAGCGCCAGTACTAAACGGTTCTAAACTGGATCGAAGCAGGGGCCGCATACGCGGCCCCTTTTTCGTTTTCTTTTAAGGAGTTCAATATGTACCTGCCAAAGGACTTTGCCGTCGAGGATCGAGAGACACTGTATGGCCTCATCCGCAAGAACAGTTTTGGTTTGTTGATAAGTCAGGTAAGTGGTCAGCCCTTTGCGACCCATCTGCCGTTCCTGCTCGAGGATGGTATGCTGGTCGCGCACATGGCGCGTGCCAACCCTCACTGGCAGGGTTTTGCGGATGGTGACGAGGTCCTGTGTGTTTTCCAGGGGCCGCATGCCTATGTTTCGCCTTCCTGGTACACGGTAGAGACCGCAGTGCCGACTTGGAACTATGCCGCTGTGCATGTCTATGGCACACCGGAGATCGTCGATGATCCGAAGGTGGCCTATACAGATCAGGAAAAGCTTGTTTATTCGAACGAGGCGGGTTTCGAGACGCCGTGGCGGCTCGGTGGTCGCGACCAGGACTTTGTCGACGGTATGATCCGCGCCATCGTGAACTTCCGCATCCCGATCACGCGGATCGAGGGTAAGTTCAAGCTTAGCCAGAACCGACCTCTCGAAGATCGGGAAAGGGTCGCTGAGCAACTCAAAGCGAGCACAGACCCAGCCGCCGCAGCATGTGGTATGTTGATGGCTGCGAGGCGCTAGGCGTCGCGGCCGTTTTCTAACCAGCCCATGTCGGCTTCGGATAGCATCTCCCGGATGCGCGTATCGTAGATGGCGAGATCGTTTGGGCTGAGGTCGGCCTGCCATTGCCCGTTAGTGCCCTTGTTGAAGAACTGGGATTCATCCTTCCAGCGATTTTCGCCGGCACCTGGGACAAATTGGCTGGCCTTCCGCTTCATGTTCTCAAAGCTGGCTGTTGCGGACATCGCTTCCAGTGAGTCTTTGGCCACATCGATATCCAGAATTGTTGCACAACGTTCCATCTCGCCCTGTAAATCGCGCTGCATGTCGCTGTAGTGCATCAGATGAATGTTGGGCAAATGCGCGTAAGACCGGTAGGTTTTGAAGTGGTGGACTAGGTTGGCGAGTGAGAAATTGTCTTCTTCACCTTTTTGGTGGGGCCGTTCTGCCCATTGCCGGAAGCCGGCACCGATATCCTTCGTCGCGCGATGCGAATTCCGGCCATTTATCTGGTTGGTGGCGTGATTACGCATGGAAAAATGCGCGTCGCGGGGGTCCCTATAGACTGCCAGATATTGGCACTGTGGGTGGAAGGGAATGCCGTCCAGCGGGGTGTGCGTCTTGATGAAACGGCGATGTGTCTGCGTGTCGAGCATTGCTACGACATTTTCGATCGGGTGATGCACGGCATCGAACCAGGGTGAGATGACACCGGGCCTTACCTTCAGGTCCGGTGTGCCGAAGATGAGCAGAGCGCAGATCGTCTGCGTCCAGGTTGTCCCGCATTTAGGTGGTGTGCAGATCAAGATATCGCCATCGCGCGGGTTATAGTGATCCCAGCGTTCGGCGGCGATCATGGGTGAGTCGTAACGGATTGTGCGTTGCGGTAATTCGGCGTTCATGTGGTAAGACTTTGAAGGAGGTTGCGAGGCGGTTTCTTATTGGAGCCAACCGCTGATGGCCTGCGGTGTCAAGCCGGTGTGGTTGAACGCCCGCGTTTCCGTTGTCTGCGCGTTCATCAGCGAGAAAGCTGGCGTTCGCTTTTTGCAGAAGGACGCTTTACAGTTCGCAATTGAGTGAGGCCAGATGGGCGACACCGGAGGCAACCTGTATTAGCGTGAAAGTGCCTCGCTTCACTGGTCTGCGGAGTATGCTCGTGGCCGCAACAGTAGATATCGCATTCTCTTGGGTACCGCCGCGGTTGCCCTTGTTGGCGTGTGTGATCATCAGCCCAATTTGTATCATCTTGCGTCCGCACGCTTGTTTTGGTTCATTTATAGCCTTAATCCGGTGAACGGCGGCGCGCGACGGCGAAGGAGACCCAAATGCAGCTGACCAGGGAACATTTGGAAAATTTCGATCGTGAGGGCTACTTGTTTTTGCCGGACATGTTCACAGCGGCCGAAGCAGCTTTATTGAACCGCGAAGCGCAACGGGTATTTGCGATGGACCGCGAAGAAATCGTGCGCGAAAAAGATGGCAAGACAGCGCGCACCGCGTTCGCAGCGCAGAACTACAACGAAGGATTCCGCCGACTGGGTCGTCATCCGCGTTTGTTGAAGCCGGTTCAACAAATACTTGATGGCGATGTGTACATGCATCAGTTCAAGGTCAATGCTAAAGCGGCTTTCAACGGTGATGTCTGGCAATGGCATCAAGATTACGGCGTCTGGTCACGCGACGATTTGATGCCGGAACCGCGGGCGATGAACATTGCGTTGTTCCTGGAGGATGTGACTGAGTTCAACGGTGCCCTCATGTTCATCCCTCGGAGTCATAAGGATGGCGTTATAGAGGCAGGTCAGGACGTGCAGACGACCAGCTATCCGTTGTGGACGATAGACGATGAAACCATTACGTCTTTGGTAGACGAAGGGGGAATTGTTTCACCCAAGGGTAAGGCGGGCTCGGTTATCTTGTTCCACAGCAATCTGGTGCACGGCAGCCCCTCGAATATGTCACCGTTTGACCGCACGATCGTCTATCTGAGCCTATGCCACGTTGATAACCATATTCGGCAGTTCAAGCGAGCCAAGTGGATCGCCCATCGTGATTTCGCGCCGCTGGAAAGCTTGCAAGATGACTGCTTATTGACGATGGAAAGCGTTGCTGCGGAATAGGTGGAATTCTTTGCGTTGATTAACCGGGCCTTGATTAGTGCGGGTTAATGATCAAGGCTGCTAACACATTCTTTAGCGTCTCATCCCATATTGCGGACAACGTGCTTTCCGACAATGTTGCGTTGGATCTGATTAGTGCCTTCGACGATCTGCAATACCTTTGCATCGCGGAAGTAACGCTCGACCGGGTTCTCCTGTGAGATCCCAGCTGAGCCGAACAGTTGCACCGCATCTGTTGCGACCTTCATGGCGACGTCGGTGGCGAAGCATTTCGCCATCGACGCAAAGGGTGCTAACGCGTATCCAGTCTCGCCCGCATCGACCATGGCGGCTGCCTTGTATACGAGTTGCCGTGCCGCTTCGGTCTGGGTCGCCATGTCGGCGAGCATCCACCGCACGCCTTGGAAGTCAGCGATGGATTGTCCAAAGGCCTCACGCTCGCGGACATAACGCACCGTATGGTCTATTGCGCCTTGGGCCAACCCGACGCCGCGGGCCCCGATCGATGGGCGCGCCTTGTTGAAGGCTTCCATGACTAGTTTGAAACCCTCCTTCTCGCTGCCAAGCCGGTTTTCTTCCGGGATGAAGACGTTGTCGAAATGTAGCGCTGATGAGGGGATGCCACGCGAACCCAACTTGTTTTCGTTGCCGCCTATCTCGAAGCCTTTCATGCCTTTCTCGACGAGGAACAGGCATACCCCGCCATGCCGCTCATTCGGGTCGGTTTTGGCGGCGACGACGATGAAGTCGGCGATAGCTGAGTTAGTGCAGTAGATCTTAGAGCCATTCAACACGTAGCCGCCGTGGGTCCGGTCGGCGCGGGTTTTAATGCCTGCAACATCCGAACCAGCGTTCGGTTCTGTCACTGAGATCGCGGCGCGCAACTCACCTGAACCAAGACCCGGGAGGAAGCGCTCCTTTTGCTCTTCTGTGCCTCCATACAGCACTGCACAGAATGGCGTCCATTGCACGATTAGGAGATAGGCTGTGTTGTAGCAAACCCGGCCCAGTTCCTCGATTGCCAGGCAAGCGGATAGCATGCTGTTTGCTCCTCCATAAGATTCCGGAAAGGGCAGTGCGAATAAGCCCAGTTCGCGCAATGCGTCAAACATGTCCTGTGGATATTCTGCCTTTGCATCGATCTCCGCTGCGCGCGGCGCTACCTTGTCGCCCGCGAAGGACTGCAACGTTTTCTGCAGTAGCAGTTGTTCTTCGCTCAGCGTGTACTGGGCGTTCATCGCTATCAGCCCTTCCAGCCGACGGCGCCCTTAGCGAGCAGCGTTTCGACTTCGTCCTCGCCGAAACCCCAGCTGTGTAAGCCTTCTTTAGTGTTCTCTCCGATCAGGGGTGGCTGGCACTGGACTTTTGACGGTGTGCGACTGAATTTCGGCGCTGGACCTGGCTGAACCACGCCACCGACCTCAACATAGCTGTTGCGGTCCTTGTTGTGCGGGTGGCCCTGCGCCTCGACATAGTCGAGTACTGGCGCGAAGCAGATATCCGTACCTTCCATAATCTCGCACCATTCGTCTCGCGTTTTAGCGGCGAATAGCGCTTCGAACTTATTGACCATGTCTGGCCAGCTACTGCGGTCCATCTGCGGCGGTAGGCCGGCTGGATTGAGCTCCAGCTTATCCAACAGTATGGCGTAGAATTTCGCTTCGATCGACGCGATGGAGACGAACTTGTCGTCTTTCGTCTTGTAGCAGCGATAAAAATGCGAGCCCCCGTCGGTAACGTTGGAGGCCCTTTCGTTGACCCAATTGTCCGATGCGGCGAGGCCCCACATGCCCATGCCGAGGAAGGCAGATCCTTCGGTCATTGCCGTATCGACGACTTGACCTTCGCCGGTAGTGCGCGCATTGATTATGCCAGCTAGGATGCCAACGGCTAGGAACATGGCGCCGCCGCCCATATCGGCGACTACGTTCAAAGGTGGTATCGGCGTTTCTTTAGGACCGATCGCGTTTAAAACGCCTGTTACCGCGAGATAGTTGAGATCGTGGCCGGCAGCTTGAGACAGCGCGCCGTCTTGGCCCCAACCGGTCATTCGGCCATAAATCAGTTTTTTGTTTCTTTTGAAGCAATCTTCCGGACCAAGGCCTAACCTTTCGGTTACGCCTGGCCGGAAGGGATCGATGACGGCTTCCGCCTGATCTATCAGTCGCATTACGGTTTCGATACCGTCTGGGCTTTTCAGGTCAACGGAGACGGAGGCGCGGCCGCGGCGGGTCACGTCCGTCGCGTTTGGACGGCCAATGCCCAACCCTGGATCGGTGTTACGGTCGATGCGGATGATGTCGGCGCCCATGTCGGATAACAGGGCGCAGCAAAGCGGCGCCGGGCCGATGCCGCTCAACTCGACGATCTTGACGCCGATTAACGGGCCATTGGCTTGTTTCGAATTGCTCATGAAGAGGCTCCCTCATTCTGTTTGTGGTGTCGCGCCTTCAGCGGTGGGCATAAAGGTAGACGCCGTCATCTCGTCTCTAACGCACTATCGAGCCATGTCGGCACAGGTAATTCAAGTGGGCCATCGTTTCTCCAATGGCGAAGACGACGTTTTGTGGATCCAGTCCCAGTGGGAAGACCTCATCGGAGAGTTCCTTGGCCGTCATCGGTCGGACGCAGGTATCCAGAAATTGGTTCAGCCGGTTGTCATAGTGGCGATGCAACGCATCGAGGCGTGCGTGCAGGCCTTTGAAGGGCATGTTGTGCGAGGGGAGAATGTCGACACTGTCAGGTATAACTCGGAGCTTTTCGATAGACGCCAGAAATTCGTCCAGCGGATTGGCATCAGGTTCGTTGATTTCGACCCCGATGATGGGCGTGATCTTCGACAGCGTTGGGCATCTATCGGGCAGGCATGGATCCAGCATAATCGACGAAGAATTTCGAGGCGCCATATCCCGCTTCAATCGGGATATGCATGATGCGTCCGCCCTCTACTTTCTCTGCTTTGGGCATGACGGTGACGACTTCCTTACTTGCGGCGGTCGCCAGTGCATCTGCCACTGTGGCCGACTGATCCAGCACATTTAAATTCATTCGAGTTGGAAACATCACAGAACGATGACCGGCCTCCGCGTCGGCGATAGCAGTTTTCGGGGTGACCCAGACCGAACCGACCGACTCTGTGCCATCATGCAACGCGTCCACCCGGTGAGGCGCTGGGGCGAGGAAAAAATGCGTATCGAAGCGCTTTGGGACCCGTTCCGGCGTAATCCAGTGCGCGAATGGCACCAGCGTATCGCAAGCGAGTTCTAAATTTTCCACATTGATCATCTCGGCCATGGTGATGTCGCCTTCATATATCGGGACGCGGTATTTTCTGACAAGCGCGGCTTGCCGGTTCGGTCCGACCAGGTCGGTCCTACCTCGCTCTCGCGCAAGCAAAACACTCGCCTCTTCAAAGGTTTCGCGGATCGCGGCGACGCGCAGCGCCATGAGACGTGTCGGCAGAGCGACGTTTATGCTGTGGCTCTCTTCTAGATTTGGATCGGCGTCTTCTGGATCGACCTTGCCGCCTGGAAAGACTAACGCCCCGCCGGCGAAATCCGCCTTGCTGTGCCGTACGACCATAAAAACCTCGATCCCGTCATCGGAATCGCGGATTAGAAGGACGGTGGACGCGTCTAACGGAGTGACAGGGATAGGAGACTGATCGGTTTCGGTCATGCGAAGGTTCCTGCAATTGGACGTGGGGGCCGAATTCCAATTCATGTACAAGACATCGTCGTGACGGAACGGTATCGAGAATATGATCTGGGAAATTTCGTTTGCTCCCTAATTATTAGGGTCCTAACATAAATAGCAACTGTCGATATTCCGTCATAGGGTTAATCGTAGCGGTCCGGTAGGATAATATTGGTTCGAAGGATTGCTCTCGGAGTACAGAATGAAGCTGCCTTTCGAAGATATTACCATGGTCGAGATGGGTACCAGCGTTGCCGGACCTTTCGCTGGCAAGGTGCTGGCTGAACTCGGCGCGCGGGTTATCAAGGTTGAGAACCCGGACGGTGGTGATCCAGCGCGTTATTGGTACCCTAAACTGCCCGATGGCAACTCCGCTAGTTTCCAGTCTTGCAACATGGGCAAGTTGTCCGTGACCATTGATATGCGGGACGAGGTGGAACTTGCGCAACTGCGTGCTTTCATTACTGAGCAGGCAGATGTGGTTATGCAGAATTTGCGGCCAGGGGCGGTGGAGCGCTTTGGGCTCGATGCTCATACGTTGCGCAAGCAAAATTCGCGGCTGATATATTGCAATGTGGGTGCCTTCGGCGCTGAGGGACCGCTAAGCGATTTACCTGGTTACGATCCGTTGATGCAGGCCTTCAGCGGTCTGATTCATCTTACCGGTGAAGCAGGCCGGCCGCCCTCGCGTGTAGGCATCTCGCTCGTCGATATCGGAACTGGCATGTGGTCGACGATTGGCATCATCTATGCTCTTTACCGACGTCAGGTCACAGGCGAAGGGGCCATTGTCGACACCTCTCTATTCGAGACTAGTCTCGGTTGGATCACCTTGGCTGCAGCAGAATTGGCAGTTGTCGGTGAGGCGCCGAAACGCAACGGACTGCGAGGTCCGATCGTGGCACCAAACCGCGGTTTCCATGCGGCCGACGGTATCCAGGTCATTGTCATCGGCACCGATGGACAGTTCCGACGGTTCTGCGAGGTGCTGGGGCGTCCGGAATTGGCCGACGATCCGCGGTACGCGAGAAGTGTTGACCGGCTCGCGAACGAAGCCTGTCTGGCGGAAATCGTAGGAGCAATCATCAAGACCGAACCGCGTGCAGCCTGGTCGGAACGGCTCAACGCGGCCGATATTCCCAACGCGCCGGTGCAGACCGTTGAAGAAGTCGTTGCGCATCCTCAGACTGCGGCGCTTGGCATGATGCGGCCCGGCGGCGATAAGAGTATGCAGTTTATCGGGTTGCCCATGAGGATTGATGGGGTGCGGCCTGAAACCAGCGGATACGCCCCTCGTTTGGACGAGCATAAACAACAAGTATTTGATTTCATGAAGAGCCCAGCATAAGGGAAAGACAGGGATGTTCACCGAAGACCAAATCGCGATCCAGGATGGGATCAATAAAATCTGTGATAAATTCGGCGATGATTACTGGTTGGAAACCGATAGCACTGGCACCTTTCCCGAGGATTTCGTCAAGGAGTTCGTGGATGGTGGTTGGCTTGGCATCGCAATGCCGGAGGAGTATGGCGGCTCAAATCTTGGCATCACTGAGGCTTCGCTCATGATGCAGGCGGTGGCTGAATCCGGCGCTGGCTTTAGCGGTGCTTCTGCGATCCATATGAATATTTTTGGGCTGAACCCGGTTGTGGTGTTCGGCACCGACGAACAGAAGGAACGAATGCTGCCGCCAATGATCCGCGGAGAGGAACGCGCCTGCTTTGGCGTTACCGAACCGAATGCTGGGTTGGACACGACTAACCTTCAGACCAAGGCGGAGAAAAGCGGAAACGGTTATGTCGTGCACGGCCGTAAGATGTGGACTTCGACTGGCCAGACTGCGAACAAAGTCCTGCTTTTGGCCCGGACGTCGCCGCGTGATGAAAACGGCAAGAGGGCGGAAGGCCTCAGCCTTTTCTACACCGACTTCGATCGCGACTATATCGAGGTTCGGGAAATCGAAAAGATGGGCCGCAAGGCGGTTGATTCGAATGCCGTTTTCATTGATGGGTTGCCAATCCCACAAGATGACCTGATCGGTGAGGAAGGCAAAGGCTTTTATTACCTTCTACACGGTCTCAATCCGGAAAGAATTCTCGTCGCAGTTGAAGCGATAGGGCTTGGCCGAGCCGCATTGCGTAAGGCGGTCCAGTATGCCGGTGACCGGGAGGTTTTCGGACGCCAGATCGGTCAGAACCAAGCGATCCAGCATCCGCTGGCGGCCAGCTGGTCGGAGCTTGAGGCGGCTAATTTGATGGCCTATCGCGCGGCCGAACTTTACGACAAAGGCCAGGAATGTGGCGCGGAATCAAACGCAGCTAAATATCTCGCGGGCGAGGCTGGCTTTACGGCCTGCGAGCGCGCGATTATGACCCATGGGGGTATGGGTTATGCTAAGGAATTTCACGTGGAACGGTACATGCGCGAGATGATGATCGCGCGCATCGCGCCAGTAAGTCGTGAGATGATCCTGAACTATATTTCCGAACGAGTGCTCGGCTTGCCGCGCTCCTACTAAACAATTCAATCTGAACCAAGAGGCTCGACATGGATTTTGGTATTTTCAACCTGCTGCAACACCGAGACCGATCCTCATCACCGCATGTAATTCTAGCGGAAGCGTTGGAGCATACGCGCTTGGCGGAAGAGCTCGGCTTCAGTCGCGCTTGGTTTGCGGAGCACCACTTCTCTAACTATAGCCTGTGCCCTTCGCCATTGCTCATGTGCAACCAGGCAGCGGCAATGACCAAAAATATCCGGGTCGGCTGTGCCGTCTTGATCCTGCCCCTGCATGCGCCGGCGCGGGTGATAGCGGAGATAGCCTTGGTCGATGCTTTGTCCGGCGGGCGGCTGGATGTTGGCGTCGGCAGCGGCTACCAGCATTACGAATTCGAGCGTTTGGGTGCGGATATCGAAAAGAATAAGGTGATGTTCAACGAGATGTTGGACATGATCGAGCGTGGTCTCCGCGAACCGCAATTCAGCTATGACGGCCAGTACTACAAGCAACCGCAAACGGCGATCAACATGAGGCCAGTGCAAACGCCGCGGCCGCCAATCTGGGTGGCAGGCAAGGATCCAAACAGCCAACGGCGTTGCGCAAGGGATGGTTATATTCCGTTCATATCCGGCGGGATCGGTGGGGCCGACGCGCTTAAGACGCAACGTGACCGGGTTGAGCAATGCTACATCGACGAAGGTAAGGACCCGGAAAGCATTCCGCTCGGTGTCCTGCGATTTGCTTGCATCAGTGACGAAAAGGCGGTCATCGACCGCTATGTCGATGGCGCGCGGTTCCAGAAACGTATTGCCAACGCGCT
>PBDC01000006.1 GCA_002717185.1 Rhodospirillaceae bacterium | reverse complement strand
TTAAATTACCCAATGGGGGGGTAACGACGGTAATATTTTTAGCCTTAAATTGTGGAGCTAGAGCGTCTAGCCGGCTCATGCAGTAAATGCATAGCCTGATCCCCCGAATCTGTAGCTCGGGTGTAATTTGTAACAAATGTCGTTCTGCGCCACCTATCTGCAAGGACCCGATAACATAACACAAATCGGTTCCATTCCCTCCGCTGGAATTGACCTTTTCGGTCATTATTCGCTACGCCGCGCGATAAATTTCATTAAAAATACGGAGATAATTTTTTCCTAGGTATTTCTGAGAGGCGTCTTTAAAGGCCTTTTTTGACATCGCTTCCCGTAAAGCGGGGTTTTCTAACACTCGAAGCACAGCAGTCCCCATAGCTTTCGGGTCGTCAGGTTCAGACAAAATTCCATTTTCACCGTCGGTTATAATTTCGCTATGGCCTCCAGACTGTGCAGCAACTACTAAGGCACCAGAAAGCATGGCTTCCACCAAAGTTCGACCAAATCCTTCATTAACGGCTGGCGCCAATAGGATATCTACCGCCTTTAGCCAATCCCCCAGGTCTTCTCTATACCCCATAAAAACAATGTCTATATCGTAGTTGTCCGCTAATAGCTTTAATTCACTGACATTTATATCCCTGTCATCACCAAATACAAAATACGTTGTCTGTTGCTGCGTTCGTTGCGATATATAATGCGCGGTAGAAATAAAAACACTTGGTCGTTTTTGCTCGTTGAATGATCCGACAAATGCAATTGCAACTCCACTCTTTCCTATTCCCAATCGATTTTTAGCTTTAACGCGGTTGAAAGGCCTGAGCGACGAAGCATCATGTGAGTTATCAAAAGGGTTTAATGTAATAAAATCAGCCTTCCGCCCTTCTTTTGTTAGCCGTTCATCAATAAAGTTGGAGACTGCTACTAATTTGTCACAATACCTCCGCATCAACCGAATGAACCGTGACGGGGTCGGTAGTCCATGTTGGTGCCAGATCATTTTCGTGCCAGACAAGCGACAGGCCATCGACCAAACGGAGGCCACGCTTTCTTCGTTTGCATGGACAATGTCGATTCGATGTCGATAGAGGTAACGGGCAATTTGAAGTGATTGAAAAATAAAAAGGGGAAAACTAACGATAACACCGCCGTCACGCCCCGGCATGATTAAAGGTGGCATTGTTTTGGGTTTGAGACCGTGTACTGAAAGGGTTCGCGTCCATGGCCCTTCATTGTGTGTAACAATGTGGATACTTCCAACGTCACGAGTTCGACCAGATCGCAATAACGGGAGAGCGGCAATGTAACTACCTCCCATGTGCTTGTCCTCGAATGGGTAACAAATATTTCCCAAAGGAAACTGTGTACCATCTGACGTTCGGCCTAACTGCATGTTAATTTATCTCTTCCACGTCAGTGGGAGAAAGATTAATGACTTGATCCGCAAAGTGCCTTAGCGCTGGTTGATGGGAAATTGCTAATTTTGTTCCTTCTAAATTTTTAATAGTAAACCAAACATCTTTTTCTGTTTCACTGTCCAAACCTGATGTCACTTCATCGAGTACTAATAAGCTTGGTCGGGAGAGTAGAGCGCGAGCTATCATCAGTCTCTGCCTTTGTCCTCCCGAAAGTGCCTGTCCTCTTTCGCCCACACTAGTTTCCAGGCCTTCACTCAATTCCTTTACATGGTCTGCTAAATTAACCTGGTGTAAAACATGCCAAATTTCATCCTCGTCAACATTGTGTCGATATAATGTCAGGTTATTACGAATATTATCGTGCAATAAAATGGGTTCTTGCGGTACATAAGCAATCATATTTCGCCACGCTTTAACATTCAGTGTTTCTAAAGGTACACCATCGATTAATATTTCACCAGAATGGGGCGTGTGTAACCCAATAACCAAATCAAGGAACGTCGTTTTTCCGGACCCAGATGGTCCAATTAATGCCGTAAAAGAGTTAGCACGAATTGTCAGGTTAAAATCTTTAAATATAGGAAGAGATCCATGATTAAAGCACAGGTCATGAATTTTTATACAGCTTTTTAGAGAGGGAAGCTTGTGGCCACGTTGGGGTTCAGCGGAATCAAGGGTATCGCTAATAAGATTTGAAAAGGATACATAGGCTGCGTTACAACGCAATATACTTTGTAACGTAGTTTGTATAGTACTTATGCGCCCCATAAGGCGCATAAAAACAAAGCAGACTAGTATAAGCTCGCTAGTGTTTCCACTAAAGAAGGTAAAGAAAACATACAGGCCAACTGCAACTAGTATAATTATCAAGGCCTGTTGTATCGCTATTAATCCCTCCTTAGCAAAAACCTCTTGCCTTTTAGCCGTTGCTAGTTCGTCGTTGATAGTGGAAAGAGAATCGATGAGAAGAAATTCCTTTCCGGACGCCTTAAGAGATTTAAATCCAGCCAAAAGGTCAATTAAAATCCTGCTGTTAGATTTCAGTAATCTTGTTTGTTCTCGGCCGGAGCCTTCAGCTAAACTGATTAAACGGCGCATCATATATAAAAGTATCGGCGCGATTACTGCCGCTGATATCGCCGCCAAGGGAAATAAAACGGCCGCTGACGCTACATAGAATATGGCTACTAAAACGTCCGCTAGTAAACGCGCGCTATGGAAATAGGTGTTGGAAGCATTTTCAACTTCAAACGTAAGGGCGTTCGACAATTCTCCGCTTGATTGGGATACAAAATACGGCCAGCTTGCGCGGCTAATTGCTTCGACAAAATCTCGCCGCATAGCCCTCCCTATACCTACTACAGCGTCTCCCACTTTTTTTTGTGCGAGTAGGACGATTAGTGATTTTATGACAGCTAGAAGGATAAGTAGGCCGATTAAGGGCTCTAAGACTGCTGTTAAACCAAACAGGGATAAAAATGCTGCGATCAATTCTTCGGCGGAACCAGCTGGTTCACCGAATATAAGGTTCAATACAGGAAGTATAACTGCGAGCAAAACGGCTTCCATTGCTCCTGATATTGCCAAGAGCAATATCATTAAGGTGCTGTCCACTGGTCTGTCAGAAATTGTGCGCCATATAACTTTTAGCCAGCTAGAAACCGATGATAGTGATTTACCAGCGGTCACGGACACTTTACCCTTAATGGTTCGATCCGTTCTATCGCATACATATAACGATGGGGTTCAGTATCGGAATATGGTGTCGCTCCAATCTCGCGAATTTTCCAACCTGGAAATTGAGATATTAGCCTTTGCATTCCAGCCTCTATCGCCGCTCGATTATTATCGACAGAGAAAAACTCGGTTTCTCCATATTTTGCGTTAGTACTTGCCGGCTCCATGATCATTTTGTTCCGACATCTACCTAGGAGGCCGCCTAGGACCTTTGTCGCATGATCTTTCCCAAGTAAGACATAAATTTCCTGGAAGGTTGATAATAATAATATGACGTCGAAAACAGGTAAGGTCTCAATAAGTGACTTGTTAATTTCTTGGTTAATAAAAGCGACGTTAGGCATGAGAATTGATTTTTTCCGAGCAAATTGTATCGCTTTCTTATCAATATCAACGCCAATAGAAAACCAACCCTCTTCCGCAGAAAACCGTGTGAAATAGCCTTCATTACATCCAATATCTAAGAGACTGCCGTGTGGCCCGTTCAATTCGTGTTTTATCATTTCCCATTTGGTGAAAACACGCTTCATATCCTGGCGTTGATGTGACATTTTTCGCACTTTACGGCGATAGAAATGAATAATTTCGGACAAGGCCCTAACAAGTATTGATTTAATCATCGGTTAATTAAGTGGTTATACAAATTGTGTTGGGCCGGCCTAATGCTCTTTTGTACGCGACTTCTATTGCATCTCAGTAATGTGGCATTGCGTATTTTACGCCAAACAAATAAGTGGCATTTTTTCTTTTCTCTAGATATTGTGTGCTGTATTATTTCAATGGTTTTATCAGGCAAACTACTTAAGCGTTCGTGCACTACCCTTTCTAACAGGATTTGTTCGAAATTCTCCTGTAAAAACGTATATTCAAAGTCAATCAGGCGCACCTTTCCATTTTTGTCGATAAGAAGGTCCTTGGGTGAACTTTCTAAGTAATTGACTTTATGCCTATAGAGCCATTCATCGATATGGATTAATTGGTGCAGGATAGAGGAAAACGTCTTCAGGTTTTCTTGTTTAAGCCAATCGACTAGTGTCTGACCGCCGTGCTTGATTGCAAGCCATCCGTGGTCATTATACTGGCCAGACCCTAAGAGGGTGGGAACAAAAGTCGCGTTTGTTTGTTTAAAAAAAGAGTATGCTTGTACCTCACGATTAAATTTATCTCGACCTACTTTGTTGGTATTTAGTTGATATGCTTTGTAAACTGTACGGCCTGACACCAAAATGTTTATATGATCGTTAATTGGAAAGTTAAATAACGATAGTGGTGGAAGTTCGAGGTTTTGGACGTTTTTAGTCATTATTTGAGAAGAATAGTAAATTAGGGAGCTTCTACAAGTTTTTCCAATTGTGTTATCTTATCGTCGGCCCAATGATTATAGTCACGTCTATTTCGTCGGTCTAATACACCAAAACGAGTTCGGACTCGCAAAAAGAAAGCTGCAAGTTTTGTGGCATTTAAAACAGCGATATAGGTTGTATCCTCGAAGATCGACGAACTCATTCCTGTCGCTAGATAGGCTCTTTTGAAATCAACCAGGGATATGTTCTCAAATAATCCGCTC
The DNA here is from genome assembly GCA_002717185.1 of Rhodospirillaceae bacterium. The sequence continues at coordinate 31,849 of PBDC01000006.1, read as the reverse complement.
CCACACAAAAATACGTCAATAATTTGCCCACGCTGATATCCACCGATGTCGAGCATATATAACCTGCCTTGTTCGTCGAATAAAAAGTTCTCTGGCTTTAAATCGGCGTAGACCGTTCCCGTTGAGATTGTATCAGGAATATTTTTCCATAAATATTCCCTCACTCGGTCCAACAACTTTTGTGTATTTGGCCGATAGTGGCTAATTTCAGACATATACCCGTTGGCCATAACCATAATTTGCGTGTGAGTCAGGTGACCGGCTTCGATTTTGTGCAGGTTTCCTAGATTATGACCAAGTGCTTCGGAAAACTTTGGTGAATTTATATCGGCTTTTTCGCCATTCCTATATTCGACAAGTAGGTAGTCGTCTCCGATGTCAACTACACTTGGAAAATGCGTCAGGCCGTTGAGGCACCGGGCAGTTGATATCATATTTTCTATATTTGGCCAGTTCTCCTTAGCTGCCTTCAGTAGTTTAAATTGACGGCCATCTGAGCAACTTACGCGCCAAGCGAATGGCATCAAAGACCAACCAATGCTTTTGAGGCATCTAACCGTATGAAGCTTACGCACAGTATTTTGTTGTAATGGTTTGCAAAGAATATTTGTTTTTAATTTTGTTTCGATGCGCTGACGGCATTCCTTAGAAACATATGGCCACGGTCGGTCTCGAATGGGGGTGAAAGGGAACTTCCAAGAAGGAAATTGTTCGCGGCTCAAAGCTAATTTACCGAGGAAATATCTGGCAGTTGGATCATTTTTGTTCGATTCAAAAACCGACGCAAGTGTAGCTGTAAGGTTGGTGTCGTCTTTCATTGTAACATTACAGTCGTCGTCGATTTTGATACTGGAAGGATTTATTACAGATCTTATTAAATTTGGATCCACCAATTGATTCCGGCTTAGCTGAGCTAGTTGCAAAATTACAAGCTCGATGTGGTGCGGAGGGCAATCCTCCATCCATTCTGAAATATTGTGAGAAGGCAAAACGTTTCTTGTTTTATCGGTGTCTGCCAACGCTGGTGCCTTCTCAGTTGTCATTTATTATTAAGCGCTCGACGTGAAACGCTTCGGCGGCTGATAAGCCGGCAGTCGCTCCACGCCAATGAGCTAGGGCCTTAATAGCCTGGACAGAACGAGGGTGGGGGAATTCCCTTATTTCCATTTCGTACGCTCTAATAGCTGCTAATTTTGCTTCCAGTTGATGATCGATATCGATGAAATATTGTGGTGTGAAGGAATTAAATGGCTGTGGGCTCGCCCATTCAGTGCTGGAGGGAATTTCAAAATTAAGGATACGTTCTATGTTGCTACCTTTTAAGGGCCGGCACGCCGTAAGCACTGCTCGGCTGACTATTGTGTGATCTATATTAAGGTCTCCTACAAAATGGGTGTAGACTATTTTGGGTTGGAGACCCTCAATTGTTGCTTCAATTTCTCGAACTATGTCTAATAAAGGTATTTCGTCTAAACGATTATCTGGAAAATCTAGAAATTTGGGTTCTTGAGCGCCGAGTATGTTTGCGGCTTGCTTCGCCGCCATACGCCGCTCTACCAATGCGTCAGAATTTGCCGAACCCCTTCTAGCACTGACTCCATCACAGACACACAGTATATCAACCGTGTCGCCAGCGTCTGCATGGCGCCGAATGGTTCCGCCACAGCCTAGGACTTCGTCGTCGGGGTGGGCAGCAACCACAAGAATATTCATGTCCAATCCGCCTCACGGAGGAGGGTATTTTTACCAATATCTCTACTTGCCCTGCGTCCCAAAAATTCAGAAAGTCTTTCAGTCGGTAGGCCTATCCCCGGACGTTTCCCGCTTAAATTATCCCGAGTGAACAATTCTCCCTTAGAAACAGGCTTTGTCGTGCAAATTGATCGATAGTATTTTTGGCTGTCGGCAAGATCCTTGCGGGATGGTTGAATTTCTTCGCAACCGATAGCTTTTTCAGCAAATCTAATTCGCTCCACCCATTGTTTTAGTTCGTTCGGTTCAAGTGATTCATGAGAGTGAAACGCTCTTAGGGAACGATCTAAAATTAGCCTTTTTTCGATTACATCGACGCCAACCCCGAGTGCTAAAAAATCAAGATCGTCGTTTCGCGCAGGCGAAGAAAATCCGACAGGCCAAGGCAATGTGTTTTGTAAATGTTTAATCGCCCCAAAGTTCATTTCATTCGGTTCGTCTGTATGGAAATCGTGCAAATAGAGTATCTGCTTCCCGCCAGATGATAAGAACCAGTCGTTGATCTTACCTATCTCTTCCTGACTAGTCGGTCCTAAATCAACAATCATAGGTTTACCAGTCACGGCAATACGTGTGATTAGTGGTTTGAAAGTTGTGTCCCATGCGCCAATTTTGTGCGCAGGTGTACCAAGTTTTTCTAAAAGATCCACACCTTGTTCAAAATCTACTGTAGCAAGAAATTCGACCCCTGCTCGTTTGCACTCATTTGAAATTGTTTTCCATTGGTCCGGCCGGAATTCGAGCTTTTTAAACATATCCTTCATATTCTCGGCAGTCTCGCTCGGCTCCCACCGAACTTTAAATTCGGTACTTTCACTAGAGTCTTGGTCTGGGTCTATCAGCTGAAATTTTACCGCGTCGACGCCGGCAAAGGCGCCAGCTGTAACCAGGTCGAGGGCCATATCAATATCGCCCAGGCAGGTCGTCCCCACTTCCGCGATTAGGTAACAGGGTTGCCCCGACCCAATCACTCGAGAGCCTAAACTTATGTGTTCCTTCATCAGTGCCCTTCTAATTCTAACTTTCTTTCCCCGACCAATGGTCAGAGATTTGTCTGCCCGCTCGCATTAAATAAGAAGATTGACCACAACTAACATTAGCAAGAACATCAATAGTTGACATGTTTACTTCAAATCCCTGCCAATTTTGTTCATAATGTGGGTGAATATAATCATGAAACCTTACGTTAATGCCCGATTTTTCGAAGGCAGACCTATCGAGATAGTTTCGCCCAAGTGGGCCCGATAAATAGGTATCTGCACCAACTTCTTTACATAAAGATAATACCAATTCTGATTTGGTTGCCCGTGAGGTGAGCGCGGAACTGTATTGGATATCCGTTTTTAATCCCAACACACTTCGTAAGTAATCGTTTAAGGCGTTAAGGACAGGGCCTAATTTTGCGGAGGTGGAAAATTCGGAATACAGTTTTTGCAAATCATTATAATAAGTAGAAAAATAGGGAGCGCGAGCATAGCAAGATTTCAGAGTATTCCAGTGTTTTCGGTTCCACTTGCCCGCATTTGAAATTTCCAATCCAGAAATTTCTAGGTCCCCAAATTTCCCTTTCGTGGCGACGGGTATTGTCAACCAAGTCCAGCCATGGGGGGTCCTTATTTTATTGCGATTTATGAAACTGTTTTTCTCAAACTGGACGTGGTCTAAAACGATGTGCGTATCGCTTGCGTCGATACGGTCAAAGTAACCAAGCCACGGCAAATAGGCAGGCTGGTTAATTGAAACAATCATTTTTGGCTCTTATATAAATATACTGTGAAATCGTGTGATAAATACTCGTGCCGCAAGTTAACCCAAGGGGTTAAAGCATGAAGAATATTAAACGTTTGCGCTGGATCAAACTGGCTCTCGCTAGGCACTGGATGAGAACCAAAAGTGCTCAGACAATTTAGGGCGACAGCAACCTTAGAAACGTAAAGCATACTCTTTGCGATAGATCTTAAATATTCGTATTGTTCATCTACGCAGTATGCAAAAATACCACTCGCTACAACAAAATCAAAGGCGTTTTCCTCAAACAAGTTTGATAAATCGATTGCATCATGGCATAGAAAATTGGCCCTCGGAAATCGTAAAGAGGCTTTTTCGACCATCTGGTCTATCGCATCAATACCAACGTAATGTCCAGTGAACTTTTCTAATTTCAGGTAGCCAAAAAAATCACCTAAACCTGAACCCACGTCTAAAACTGTGTGGGTGGATTGAATGCCCACCTCTTTTAGAAGTCGGAATCGTGTTTTTTGGGATTCGCGGCTCCCCCATCCCACAGCCAGGTGTGGCTCTTTGTGTACGCTGAGATGTTTTGCGTACCGTGCCGCCATATCAACTTTATTCGTACTTGCCGTATACGTTTTTTTCATAACCGTGGGGCCACTTCCGATTTTAGGTTTCACTTTCAGTGGAACTACGCTTGTAAACGTAAAGAATGTGACCCTTTAATGTGCATCCGTCTCCGGGTAGATAGCCAGCTTTGATAAAACCATTAATACCTGAAAGGTTATCTTTCAAGATTTCCGCCCTGATTTTCATGACCTTCGGCCAGGTCAGAAGAAGTTCTCTACTTGCGATCCCTATCATATTTGACCCTATCCCCTGCCCTATATAACCTGGGTCCAAATATGCAGAAATTACTGCTAATTCTTCAGTTATCCGATCAAAACGTGCCAATCCGACCGGCAGTGACATGCTTTCCGCTATAAATATACGATGATTGTTTGGGTCTTGGAGTTGTCGTTTAAGCCAATCGACGTGCTCTTCCCAAGTAACTGAACATTTTTTTGAAGAATTTTTCACGATAAGGGGATGGTTACGCCATTTAAATAACATATGGACATCGCTGAAAGAGCAACACCTTAACTGAAGATCGGGTGTGCACGACATCGAAGTAGACTTCTAATTAATGTTTAAAGCTTTATAGCAACTACCCGCCATTCCGAATGTATTTGGACATCAGGTATCACTAGATCTAATATTTCCATCCTCTTCATGGACTCTAACTCCCAGTTGTTAGAAAAAATTTCATAAATGTCATTTGCTGAAAGAAACGCTATGTGATCCATACCTGCTAGGCTCCCTTGGGAAATGCCTTTGCGCACCCGTCCCTGAGATGCCGTGCCGCTGCGTGCACTTGAATGGGTATCCGAGTAACAATTGAACAGAAACTTTGCGTTTGGTTTAGAGACTCGTGCGATTTCAGAAACGGCAGCCTCTATTTCCTTGAGTGAAACACAAGTAAGGGCCGCACGGTCGATAATTAGATCGAAATATTCGCTTTTAAACGGTAGCTCCGTAAAACAACCTTGCTGCAAATCGCCTACCAAACCCTCCTTTGCAAAACTACTCTGCGCAACTGCAACAGCCTCTTCGCTGATTTCGATACCGGCCACTTCAAAACCCTCCCGGGCAGCGAATCGTAAATTTGCACCAGTGCCATATCCCACTTCCAACACTTTTAGAGAAGTAGGGCAAAGTCCACTTTGGCGCACATTACCCATGAGGAAACTCACTACAGTGTCCCAGGGATAATTTTGCCTGTGCCCGGATAGGTATTTTTTGTTCCAAAAATCAGATATTTTATGAATCAAATTAAGTCCTCAAGGTCTCTAGAAACGGACTCCACGATAGCAGATTTCCCCAACAGGCTATTATTCCCAAACCGAATATTAGGAGAATAGGAGGCTAATAAACTGTTGAGCGCCTTATCCGCCGAATACCATCCATTTTTCGGTAACATTAGCACCACGGGTAATTTTTCGACTCTGTGTCCTGAATATGAGGCGCTTTTATCGACAATAGCCATGTTTTTTAACTCAGACCAAACTCGGTCGGTATTTTCTTCAGCTGACCGCCAAGGTACAGATTTTGTTTGAGCAGGTACCTCTGCGCAAACGTACGTCTGTCCTGCCAAATCGGTTTGTCTTCCATATTTACCTGGTGTAGACCCTCGAAAACAAAGGTTCTGGTTTGAGTAGTCATGGGAATAAAGAATGTCGCTTATCGCTGCAGGGTCGGTTTTAAAAGCGTAAATTAACATCGACCAAGGCGTAACAAAGTTTGCTGTGGGATTTGATTGGCCAATTAAATTTAAAAAAATTGCTGGCGGGATAGACCAGTAACACATATCGGCTCTAAATACTTTTTCTGACTGTGTACTTATCTCTAAGCCGTGGCCATAGGGGCGAATAGCGTTAATGACTTCGGAAAGATTTGTAGAGATACCAATTTTCCTAAGGTATTCGGCAGCGGCTTCGCAAAAGCCCCGCATACCCCGTTCCGAAGGGTAATAATTCCGGTGGAATGGTATGGAGGTATTTGAACTAAGTTCATTCACATCACTTACATTTGAGGCCGCTAAAATATCTGAAAGTTCCCGGTTTTTCTTGAGTATTCGCATTTTTTTGTCTGAGCCTATGCGAATACGGCTCATTAGTGGTGTCAAAGCGAATGCTTCTGGCGCAAGAGTATGTGGGTCAACGCCTGTCATTTTTCTTGTGCATTCCGCGATGTAGTCACCTGCAATATTCCCATAGCGCTCATTAAAGAATGTTTTCAACGTCGGGCTTCGCTCTGTGCCAATATCCCTTCCAAGTAATGAATCTATCGCTGCCGCTTGTTCGTATTCTGGAAAACGGCTCATATCTGGAACAGCGATATCTGTGCTCGCAATACCTCTATTAATCGATCTATAACTGCGTTCCACGGGATGAAGCTTATCCGCTAGAATTTCTTTATAAAGTTGGGCGGAACCTTCGTGGGAAAAGTCCAATATGTGACAACCCATATCCACATAGAGGCCTTCCCATTCTTTGGACAGTAAAATGCCGCCGGGCAATTCTGCTGCTTCTATGAGTGTAACGTCATACCCTGCTTTGCGAAGTAGTATAGCGCCGGTGATACCACGCATTCCGGCCCCTATTACGGCGATGTGTTTCATATAAAGAAGTCTTTTAGAAATATTGAGCCACGTTGAATGGGCGTTGATAACGTACGGCCTATCAAAGATGATACATCCTTTGGAGGAAAACCATTACCCGGCCGGAAGAAGGCAATATCTGATAAGGTTAGAACTGTCCCAGCTTTTAAATTTCTAGAGGCAGCACATGATAGACGGTATAAAGCTCTACTTTTTTCCTCGTTCCTGCTGATTGGTCTGTTTGAATTGAATGAAAGTGCGGTTTCAGCAGCTCGAACAACGCGAACTAAATTTTGCATTTCTGTTGGTGTGCAGGAGAAAGTATGATCTGGGCCTGGGAGTGACCGGTCCAGAGTAAAATGTTTTTCTATCCAGCAAGCTCCGAGCGCTATTGCTAATGGTGCTGCTTCAACACCACTGGAATGGTCGCTAAAGCCCACAGGAATTTTAAATGAATTTTGCAAAAATGTAATGCGCTTAAGTTTTAATTCATCAAGGGGTGTTGGATACTGGGAGACGCAATGCAGTAGGATTAAATTTTTGCCCTTGGCATTTTTATAACTATTGATTGCTTCTTTTATTTCTTCAATTGTCGCCATGCCAGTTGATAGAACCGTTGGCAGACCAGCCGCTGCCATATCTTCTATTAAGGGAATGTTAGAGAGATAATCAGATCCATTTTTTAAAACTTTGACACCTACCCGCTTAAGAAGCAGTACACCTTCTTTATTAGTGGGGGTGCTGTGAAAATCGATACATTTATTTTGGCAATACTGAGCTAACTCCACGATTTGAGCGTTGGAAAGTTCATATCGTTTGAACAAGTCATACTGTGTTTCCGTTATGGCTTTACCATTTGAAATATAGGAGTGTGTCTCTTTTCGTGTTGGTACGAAGTCTTCTGTTTTGTAGTTCTGGAATTTAACTGCATCAACGCCGGAGGACTTCGCGGCATCGATCATTTTTTTTGCTAGAGTAATATCGCCGCCATGGTTGATGCCAATTTCCGCTACAATGTAGGCTGGGTGGCCTTCTCCGATAGCGCGCTGACCGATAAAGACTTTGTTAACCATGATGTATCAATCGTTGAGATGGCTTAGTTAATTTTATTATCGCGGTTGCTGACCTATCCGCACCCGCTCCATCGCAAACAGCAGCCGCAGCAAGTGACATTTGTCGTAGTTCGTTTGGTTCATGAATTAAGCGCGACAAGACTTTGTTTAGGCATTTAGAAAAACCAGTTGCTTTGTAGTCGAGCGTAATGGTTGCTCCAGCATACTCTAGTTGTTGAGCAATGAATTGTTGGTTTTCCGCGAGCACAATTTGAATAGACGGTAAACCAAGGCAGCATCGTTCCCATGATGAACTCCCTCCTGCACCGATACATACGTCAGCCTTTTTCATTAACGAGACCATGTCAGTAACATAGCCGTAAAACCTAAATCGTTTGTCACGTTGGATTGTATCCAACGTGCCCGTCTGCCCTGAAACAACGTGTATCGCGATGTTTTTTGGCAGATCCCGGAGGGCCTGCATAACGTCATTGAGAGGAGTTACATTGTTACCAAGACCAAGTGTTAGTAAAATTGTTTTAAGACCTTTCATTCCAGCGCGGAGTTTTAGTGCAGAGCAACGTTCTGTTCTAAATTCGGGCCTTAACATAGCGTATTTTGTACCAGTCAAGATTATTGAGGTATTTGGCAACAGGTGACGATAATGTTGAACTTCTCTATTCAAATTCGAATCAATGAGTAAATCAACATCTCGTCGACGGTTAGCAAGGTCGTCTAAAGCCACCATGTGGGGGAAAGCTTGTCTGCACTCCTTATCGTTATCCATATTCCAACCGTAATCGTCGACTATTAAGACATTGTGATCTCTTTTTCCCGTTCTGACGGTGGAGAGGAATTCTTGCTGGCTTTCCTCGCGATAGGAAAATTCTTTTACAAGAGGGACAAAGTTAGGGGCTTTCTTATTAACGCTAAACTCAACATCGCAACCTTTATCCTTTAGCGCGTATCCTAATGCGGTACAACGCATTAGGTGCCCACCCCCTGTCTCTAAACCTGCAACGGTACGAAATATTACAGTGACATTGCTCATTTGGTCCCAGTCGTATTCCGAAGAAGAAATTGTACCCACTTATAATCTAGCTCAGTATCTATATCTGCAGATTTTTCTATAGGCATCACAAAAGGAATGAGTGGGTCGGAATAATAATCACCTGTTTCCCGGAACGCCTGAATATCGAGAATATGTATGGCCCCGTTTGCGCAATAGGCTTTAGGGAACTTCTGAGACTGCAATTGCAGGAATTCGGGAAAACAAGGTCTTAGAAATTCTCTTTTGTCAATGTTCATAGCCGTGAATGGTGCTTGGGAATATTCGGAAACGCTCATCAAAAACTTACCTTTCTTTTTATCAAATAAATTATAGGCGTTTCGAATATCATCTCCTGTTCGAAGAGGCGCGGTCGGTAAAAGGATGATAAGTCGGTCAAAGACATCGTTTTGCGTTTCCAAAGTGTCAAGGGCGTGAAGTGCAACATCGACGATGCCATAAGGGTTCTTAGCTAAGTAAGCCGGCCTCATGAAGGGAACATCTATCCCCCATGCAGATGCGACGGCTTCTATCTCCTTTGACTCTGTTGAAAGTATTGTTCTGTCGATAACGCCGCTATTTGTGGCGGCGTCGGCGGCCCAGGCGATTAGCGGCCTGCCTTCTAAAAGCCGAATGTTTTTCTTAAACAATCGTGTCGAACTACCTTTGGCGGGAATAAGTCCCAAAACTCGGGGCTTTCTAAGCTCTTTCACTGTTTTACCTGCTGAGATTGATTTATCTCTGCAAGGCTTTGTGCAATAGCTTCTATGGCTTCGGTCTGTGCACCTAAAACTCGGTCTGGAAGGGCAGGATCAACTAATACCGAGCCCGACATGGGGAAGGATGCCTTCAACATCACCGCTAAATAAAGCTCAAGTTTGTGTTGCGGTACCGGTGTAATTTTAAGTGCTCGTTCTATGGCATCTGGCAGCGCACTGATGTTATTTTCATAAACGAAACCTTCGCCAATATTCTGAAAATGTGTAGGGCCGAGCATAAGGGCCGGTTTGCCCATTAGCATCGCCTCCCACGCCGCAGTCCCTGTAACAGTAACTACTAATTCACTATTTTGAATTAGTTCGAAAGAGCTAGTTGTTACGGGAAGAAACTGGACTTTAGGTATAGATTTCAAGCTTTTGTAAAATGACGCAGGGCGCCTGCCTAGCATCGTGTAATGGTCTTTCACCACTAACGACCACTCCGCAGGTATGGCTTTAGATAGCAATTCAAGAACTAGGAGTTGATTGGTAGCCTGTGGGGCTAGAACCATGGTGGCGGCTTCAGGGTCAAACTGCAGGGGGTAGTAAACAAATTTACTTGACTGTAAATTATCCCATGAATCATAGGATTGTATTCGTAGTGCCCAATGCGCTCTCAACCAACGCCGTATTTCCCAAGATAACCTAGATAAATGGAACGGGCTTGAAATTGAATCTGGAGGGCGGCGCGAACAAAAGCGCCATACTAGCGCTGCAAGATCAATAATGGGCGGCAGTTTAAGTACGTTTTTCCGTACTGCTGCATGATAATCAGGCGCTTGCGGTGTCTTCCTCGCCTTCGAGAGTATTTTGCAGGCTTCATCGAGCGTATCCGCAACTACGGCCTTGTCATTCAAAGCTCGAGCGTAAAGACATTTTAAAGGAGTTCCTAAATTTAAGTATGAAGAGTCTATAATATTTCTGTCAGCAAGTCGGATGGCGTTAATACGTCTGAAAGCAATTTTGAAATGCTCTGCCATTAGCGACATTGTCAACGTTACAGAGCCTGCTACCCCGTAGCTGAGAATAACGTCTGGCGGATTGCTTTTGAACCAGTCATAAAAAAAGTCAAGCAATCCAATCAAGTAGCGATGACGAAGTTCATCGGTCCTACAATAATTGGAAAGTGGGGTGGTAGCAATTTCTCCGCCCCTGATATACCCAGCGCCAACCAGCCGGTCCGCTGTCATTATCCTGTTAACGGTATTGGCTTTTAGAATAATTTCATGTTTGCGCAGACTACCTCGTCTGTAGGGAATTTTTAGCCATAGCTTTTCAAGTCCAGAAATATCATGGATTTTTTCTATTTTTAGTCCGGAGGTGCGTGCTCGAAATCCCTCTACGACTGTTTGGCCGCCATGCGCTATAACGCTAATTCGGGTGTCGGGACGCAGTTCTGTTAAACGCCGTGCGATCAAAGGCGCGAACCGAAAAAAATTGGGTGAAATATTTATAAGAACGTGCATCTCTGCTGATAGCTTTATGTAACCGTTTGATTGACTGAGTTAAGTTAGTTGGTCACGGCGCTCGCGGAATTTACGATATCGATTACTTGGGCGACGTCGTCGTCAGTCATGTCTGGATATAAAGGCAGTGAAATAGTGCGGCTTGCGTATTTTTCAGCGATTGGGAAATCACCTTCTCTGAACCCAAGGTCACGATAATATGGTTGCAAGTGGACAGGAATATAATGGATTTGGACGCCGACCCCTTTTGACCTTAGGAAGTCGTATAAGGATTTACGATTCTTAGGGCCCCCAACAATTTCAATTGTGTAAAGGTGCCAAGCGGATTGAGCATCTGGCCTTTCAACAGGCGTTATAATGGATTGATTAGGTTTAAACGCAGCATCATATTTAGCTGATATATTACGCCGTCGACCGATAAATTCATTAATGCGTTTTAACTGGCTCAGGGCCAGTGCAGCTTGTATGTCGGTCAATCTGTAGTTGGCACCCAAAATGATTTGTTCATAATGCCAAGGCTCAGCGTCAACTTTCGTGAACATTTCCGGTGACTTGGTAATGCCATGACTGCGCCTTAATTCCATATCTTGCGCAAGGGCGTGATTGTTGGTCAGCACCATGCCGCCTTCTGCCGCAGTGATAATCTTTACGGGGTGAAAGCTAAATACAGTTGCGTCAGACCATTTGCATGATCCAACTGCATTGCCATCGTAGGTTCCTCCAATCGCGTGGGCGGCATCCTCAACGACTTTGAACCCATATTTCTTTGCTAAAGTCCCAATTGCCTTCATGTCGCAGGAATGGCCGGCAAAGTGGACTGGCACTACGATATGAGGCAATTCGTTTACCGTATCCGCTTCTACGAGTTTTCTCGTGAGGGCGTTAACGCACATGTTATGGGTGTCTGAAGTTATATCGACAAAATCGATTGACGCTCCGCAACGCAAAGCACAATTAGCGCTCGCTACGAAAGTATTGGGCACGGTCCACAGCCTTTTGCCAGGCCCTAAACCCAAAGATTGGCAGGCAATTTCCAAAGCAGATGTCGCACTATTGACAGCAACAGCGTATTTGACGTTACACTTATTCGCGATAGCTTGTTCAAATTTTGGAACGGTTGGTCCTTGAGTTAACCAATCTGACTTCAAAACATTGACAACGACTTCGATGTCATCTTTGGATATGCTTTGTTTTCCGTAAGGAATCAATATCCGAGGTTCCGATTGATTGCGCGAATTTCTGGAATTGTTAAAAAATGAGGATTATTACCTGAAGTGTATTCAAAATCCTCTGGTACACACACTCCTGTTTCGTCAATTGCATTCCATGCATAGTTAATATCTTTAGAAACAAATTTTATAGTTGGTTCAATCAAATAGTGGTCACCAAATTCTAATGTTAAGTGTGCGCAGTCAGCTGGGCACATGGTCTCGTGTAGTTTCTCACCGGACCGGATTCCAATTATTTTTGTTGGGACTTTAGGTGCCATCGCTTTTGCGAGATCTGTCACTTTGACAGAAGGGATTTTAGGTATAAATAGTTCGCCGCCGTACATACGCTTAAAACTTTTCAATACAAATTCAACTCCCATGTCTAATGTGATCCAAAACCGAGTCATACGTTCGTCTGTAATTGGCAACTCTGAGGCACCATTGTCAATTAGGCGCCGGAATAGTGGTACGACGGACCCTCTCGATCCTACTACATTGCCGTAACGTACGACCGAGAAAGAAGTTCGGTGCCCTCCGGCCATATTATTGCCGGCAACAAAAAGCTTGTCGGAGCAAAGTTTTGTAGCCCCGTAAAGGTTGGCTGGATTTGCTGCCTTATCTGTAGATAGGGCAACAACCTTTTTCACATCGTTGGCGATGGCAGCACGGATGACTGATTCTGCTCCGTGAATATTAGTTTTAATACATTCAAAAGGATTGTATTCGGCAGCTGGGACCTGTTTCAGTGCCGCGGCGTGTACAACATAATCAACGCCTCGCATTGCTTGCTGAACGCGGTCATAATCCCTTACGTCCCCAATAAAATAGCGCATGGCTGGGGCATCGAACTCCTGTCCCATTTCGTATTGTTTCAATTCGTCTCGGGAAAAGACGATTAACCTTGCTGGATTGTATTTTTCCAATACCTGGCGAACGAAAGCTCTGCCAAACGAGCCTGTCCCACCGGTAATCAATATTGAACTTTTATCGAACATTTAATGTGAAAACCCTTCGGGCAATGGATTCAGAAACCGATGTATTATCTAAGCAAACTGTGAAAATGCACCATTATATAACGCTAGAAACTGTGGGTTCTTCACAGGTTCCTTGATTGAGTTATTTTAGAAATTAATTTGATTGAACACGCTACCGCCATCTGGGTGAGTGCACCCAGATGGCGGTAGGATCATTAAACTAAAAATTTATTTCCGGAGCCGTTTTAATACTTTTCCGAAAGAAGTCAATACCCCCTGGCCAATTCATAAAAGATTGTATAAATTTTATTTCTATTGAAGGTATCTCATGAATTGATAGCTCGCTGCTCACAGATATAACAGCAATGATAAATTAGTGAATGCCAATCTCTAGATATGGAGACTGCGCTAAAAAGTTTTAAGGAGCATATAATTCTGTAAAAATTTTGATCACCAGCCGAAATCAAATTATATTTTGAATATGATTGACGTAAAGATTTAAAAATCTTCTTATGGCCTGAGGAACTTCTGTAAAATGCAAAATATTTCCGCAAGGTTACTTTTACTGTTGCGCTTGCTTTTCTGAACTAATCACTTTCCAATTAAGTGCTTCTGCCTAGCTGATACATTTCTTGCTGTTTGAAGACTTCAATTAGTAAAATTTTGAGATAGCATGGAATTTCGCCGGCCTGTAATTTTGTCTTTTAGAAACGTATTAAGTTTCCATTTTGCAAGGTGTACTCAACAGATTTGATGCTTGTGTTAGGGCAGGCATACTAATTTAGCAGTAAGCCTATGCCAGCGGCGTTGCGCGTGAGGCGGAATATACCGTCTATAATAAACAGAATTAGTGAATACCTGGACCAAATGCTCCTTTTCTATCAGAATGCATCAATTTTAAGATGATGGAGCGCAGTGTGAACCTAAATACAAAGGTAGGCTTGACTGACCCTGTTGGCTATATGGAGCGAACACGTCGCTATTACCGGGCGCTGGGCTACAATAACGACTATCAGTGGTCACAATATGACGAGGTGCCTTTCACAAAGCTAATAAAGCCATTGTCGGAGAGTAAAGTTGTAATCATAACTACGTCGAGTCCACCCGGTGGACCGAGGGACGGTAACCGCAAACTTAAAGAGGTATGGAGCGGATCAACTGAGGGCACGCCTGCAGACCTGCACACTGAGTATCTAGCCTGGGACAAAAAAACGACCCATATGCGTGATCGGGAGAGCTATCTGCCGGTGCTGGCACTGCAAGCCCTAGCGACGGAAGGCCGGATTAGCGGGCTGACTGAGCGTTTTCACGGCGTGCCGACGACATACAGCCAGATGCAAACCCTTAATCAGGATGCGCCGCATATTGTGGAGCTGTGTCAGGAGGACCGGGCTGACGTAGCAATTTTGGTTCCCATATGACCAGTTTGCCACCAAACCGTGAGTTTGGTTGGACGTGCTATCGAAGAGGCTGGTATTCCCACCGTGATCATCGGGTCCGGTAAGGACATCGTTGAGCATTGCGGGGTCTCACGGCTTCTCTTCACCGACTTCCCGCTCGGCAATCCGGCCGGACCACCCTATGATCGGACAGCTCAGGCGGCGATCACCGGGCAGGCGATTGACTTGCTAGAGACGGCCGTTGCGCCGCGGACCACGGTGCGATCGCCGATCCCGTGGCCGGAGGGTGAGGGCTGGCGCCACGTATATAACTATATAGGTCCTGAGAATCGTAACACGCTGCGCGTTGAAGGTGAAGCCCGGCGGGCGCGTCAGGTAAAAGACAAGAACGGCCTCGCCGCCGCTTCTTAGGGCATGGTGCCATTCGGGCGCTCAATTTCGATTGGAGTGCCGACATGAAAGTGCTGTACGAGGTGATACCGGAGATGTCAGATATCCTGCGATCTTTGGACTTTCATGCAGGGGATCAGGAGCCAATAGATGTAGCTGACCTTTTGGTGGGCTCTATTAATCGCCGACGCCTCGAATAATTGTAGCTCCAAACGGTTCTGGTGAACGCGGTACCTTGGTCGAAGAAACGGTTCTCGTTGAACTGTTGGCCTAGGACCGCATAGGTCATGCTTCGTTTGGTGTCTTCGGCATTGAACCACTTACCGCCGGTCGCCCATTCCGCAAACTCAACAATGTTACCTTCACCTTTAATACCGCTTGGGTCTCGCTAGAAGCGGTGGGAAGACTGTTGCACATGTAAGTGCTGTGGCAACTTTGAATGAAGGCCGTTGCATGACCGGTCGGCGATCGAGGTTAGCTTAGTTGTAACCGACAGTAGTTGCAGCACTTCCACTCTTGTTCTAAACGCAAATTGTTGGATCTACTTGGCAAAGTGGCGATTTACTAAAACTATAATCGGGAGTACCGGTACCGTGTACGGCAATAAAACGGTTCGGTGCTCGTGTTTCAGAAATATAAGAGCTTCCTTATGACTAAAAACTTTCCCACCAACGCCCAAGTCGTCGTAATCGGCGGTGGTGTTATGGGCTGTAGTACGGCCTATCACCTCGCCAAGGCGGGATGCGCCGATGTAATACTGTTGGAGCGCAAGCAGCTAACGTCCGGCACGAGCTGGCATTCCGCGGCGCAGGTCCGCGCGCTGCGCTCCAGCGAGAACCTGACGCGGATGATCCAGTATAGCACCGAACTGTATAAGAATCTGGAGCTAGAGACTGGGCAGTCGACAGGTTGGGTGCAAACTGGCAGCCTCAGCCTGGCGACAAACCGGGAACGCTTCACCCACATCAAGCGGCAGGCCTCGTTGGCGCGGCTGTTCGGCATCGATGCCGAGGTTGTTTCGCCGGAGGAAGCTGGGCGGCTGTGGCCGTTAATCCGGACGGATGACTTGGTCGGTGCCGTCTGGTCACCGGAAGATGGACGGGTCAATCCGAGCGACCTGTGCGCAGCGTTGACTAAGGCCGCCCGCGCGAACGGTGTTCAGGTGGTCGAGGACGCTCCGGTCACCGGCTTCACCATTGAGAATGGCCGTGTCACTGGAGTCGAAACGCCGAATGGCACCATCGCCTGTGAGACAGTGGCGTTATGCGCCGGGCTTTGGTCCCACTCGGTCGCCGCGTTGGCAGGCGTGTCAGCGCCGCTGCATGCCTGCGAGCATTTCTACCTTTTGACCCAGCCGTTAGAGGAGATCACAGGGCATCTGCCAACTTTGGGCGACCATGACGCGCATCTCTATTTGCGCGACGATGTGGGCGGATTGTTGGTCGGTAGTTTCGAGCCGAATGCGCGCGCTATTGGGCTTGACAGTTTACCAAAGGATTTCGCCTTTGACCTGTTGCCAGAAGATTGGGATCATTTCGAGCCGATGTTAATGGCGGGCATGCACCGGATCCCTGCTTTGGAGCGTGCCGAGTCAAGAATGCTGTTGAACGGGCCGGAGAGCTTTACACCGGATGGGCGCTTTCTGCTTGGTGAATCGCCAGAACTACGCGGTTTCTATCTTGGTTGTGGTATGAACTCGGCTGGCTTAGCGAGCAGTGGCGGGGCTGGCCGTTGGCTTGCTGAATGGATATTAGCCGGTGAGCCGACGGTGGACGTGTGGCCGGTAGACATTCGCCGTTTTGCACCCTTCCATAATAATTTGCGGGCCCTGCGCGAACGCGCACCGGAAGTACTTGCCACTCACTACGTGACTGAGGCGCCGCACCATGAATTCGAGACGGCACGTGATATTCGGCATGGGCCCTTGCACGAGCGCCAAGCCGCCAAGGGCGCTAATTTCACTCAAAATATGGGATGGGAGCGGCCAAGTTTCTTTATCGATGATGGTGTGCCAGTTGACCTGACACCTACCTTCGCACGACCGGACTTTGAGCTATATGTTGCCGCGGAGCAAGCGGCAGCGCGAAACGGCGTTGCTTTGTTCGATCAGAGCAGCTACGCGAAGCTTCGTGTAAGGGGACCGGATGCAGAGCGCCTGCTGCAGCGGCTTTGCGCTAACGATATGTCGGTCGGTCCAGGCCGGGTAATTTACACTGGTATGCTGAACGTGAAGGGTGGCTACGAATCCGACTGCACTGTGTTTCGGCATGCGATGGACGACTATCTTATTGTTACCGGCACCGCGCAGTCGGTCCGCGATCGCGATTGGATCACACGAAACCTGCATGATGAACAGGTCTTCATTGACGATGTGACTGAAGGTATAGCGGTGTTGGCGCTGGCCGGCCCGAAGGCGCGCGACTTGCTAGCCGCCGTCAGTGATTCGGATCTGTCCAACACTGCTTTCCCCTACATGTCCTGGCGCGATATCGTGGTGGGCCGCTGGTCAGCGAGAGCGGCGCGGCTCTCCTATGTCGGTGAGCTGGGTTGGGAACTCTATATGCCGACCGGATTTGCTGTTGCGGTCTACGACATGTTGTTCAAAGCGGGCGGTGAATTTGGTCTGCGAAATGCTGGTACCACCGCGATGAACTGCCTACGGCTCGAGAAAGGTTACCGTGCTTGGGGTCACGACTTGACGCCTGAGACCACACCACTGGAGGCGGGATTGGGCTTCGCGGCGAAGATTGATCTTAGCACGCCGTTCATCGGTCAGGGCGCCTTGCGGCGTCAGCGCGAAGAGGGTCTGCGCAGGCGGCTTGTTACCTTCACCCTGGATGACCGGGAGGCGCTGGCTATCGGTGGCGAACCGATCCTTTGGAACGGAGTTTTCGTCGGACAGCTGTCGAGCGCGGCCTTCGGCCACACAGTGGACCGTACGGTTGCAATCGGGTTGGTTCAGGCGGGTGAAACAAATGTTGATGATATGGTTGCTGCCGGTGGATTTGAAATCGAAATAGCTAGCGAACGTTTCGCCACAGGTGCCAGTTTTCAGGCGCCCTATGATCCTGGCGGCGAACGGCTACGCGGCTAGATCGATGCAGCAGGTTAAGGACTTGTTGCGCTATCCCGTAAAGTCGCTGTGCAGCGAGTCTCGCGATACGCTGAAGCTGGACGAGCGTGGGGTCGTTGGAACCGTTTTTATGCAATTCGCGATAGCGTTTGCAAGTTTGGCAGTGGCAAAATTACCGAGACTACGTTGCATTGATCGACTGGTCGAGCTGGCGTCTACCTATGATGAGGACGTTTTGGTTGTTCGGTTTCAGGGCGGTGGGACGATGCGTTGCCCGGGTTCTTCGTGCAAAATGTCGGGACCGGGCGTGGTTTCTCTAACTGTTCTATAAAACTGCAGGCTAGGTCCGTAAGCCAGCTTCTTTCATCAGGGGTAGGACGTTGTCGGCGAAATAGCTTAAATCCGAAGCGAAGTCGAAGAAATTGATTTGCACGCCATCGCAACCAGCAGATTTTAGGCTTAGCAATTGCTCCACAACTTGTTCAGGCGTGCCAAAAATCTGGATGTTGCCCCCTATGATTCTTTGCCGACGTTCGTGGCCACGCCAGGAGGTCTGGTCGCCCTCGCTCATAGTGCCGACAAGGCTGTCGACGGCAGGGGCGTCCTCTCCGTCGAGGATGGCCTGGCACACCTTTTCGACTTCGCGCTCGGTGTCGCGGCAGATAATGTGCGGGTTAATAATGGTGCTTATCTCGCGGCCCTTTGCCGCGGCCAGCGCTTTAATTTTTCCCGTGTGAGCCGGTAGTGTTTCGAGCGCTGCGCTGATCTCTGCGCCGCCGGGACTAGTTATGAAAATTAAGTCGGAATATTCCGCGGCGTAGGCAAGGCCGGCCTCGGAACTGCCGGCGTTGACCAGGATAGGTCGGCCATGCACAGGCTTGGGTGAGACATATGCGTCCTTCAGGGACCAATAATCGCCGGTCCAACTGATGTCTTTGTCCGATCGCCACAGCGCTTCCAGAATGTCCGTAAATTCCGCTGCTCGAACGTAGCGCTCGTCGCGCGGGATTGGGTCGAGGCCGAACATGTCGATTTCATTCGGCCGGAATCCAGTCACCAGGTTCAGGCCCCAGCGGCCGCAGGTCATGTGGTCCAAGGTGGCCCCGAATTTGGCCAGATGTAGCGGATGCCAGCCATACAGCACGTGGATGGTGGAGATCAGCATAATATTGCGAGTCAGCGCCGCAACGCCAGATGTCACCAGCAGCGGATCGATGGTGTACTTGCGATAGTTTGTGGCGCCACCATGGCCGTCAGAGCCGAGCCATTGCGCAAGACCGAATGCGAGATCGAAACCCGCTTCCTCCGCCTGCACGACCAGCTTCGCATTGTAGTTGAACGACCAGTCTGTATCGCGTGGCGCGCTTGAAATTGTCCAGCCACCATTCTGGATCGGCAGAAAGAGCCCCAACATGAGCGGTTGGCGCTTAGCGCGTTCGAGTGCACTCAGCCCGTCGCATGCCGCGAGGTCCGGCGCGTGGCTAGCCATGACGGTCATTCGGCGGCGTGTGACGGCGCCTCCCTATAGATTTCGCGTCGCGGATCCCAGTCCGCCGCACCTGCACGACTAAAGGCGCCTCCAGGGCTCATTTCGGTAATCGGCGCCGGATGCTTATCTTCTGCCTTCATCGCCGCCAGCACTTGTTCGCACGCTCCGATGGCCTGGACAAACAACAGTCCGGGTACGATGGCAATGCGGTAGCCCATTTCCTTCGCTTTGGTGAATTCGATCTCCGGCGTTTTTCCACCTCGCACCACATTGAGCAGGCAGGGGCCATTGATGTCTCGTGGCGCGGCGGCGACTTCGTCCATTGATTGCGGCGCTTCAAGGAAAGCCACATCGGCGCCAGCCTGAAGCGCTGCGTTGCACCGCTTAACTGCTTCCTCGAAGCCAAGTGAGGCGCGCGCATCGGTGCGCGCTATTATAGTAAAATTTGGATCGCGTCTGGCATCCGCCGCCGCCCGGATCTTGGCCAGATAATCATCGAGCGAGATCAGCTCTTTATCTTCCAGGTGACCGCATCGTTTTGGGAAGGCCTGATCTTCTATATGGACGCCGGCTACGCCGGCCTTCTCGAACTCCCGGATTGTACGGAAGGTATTCAACTCATTGCCGTAGCCATTGTCAGCATCGGAGATCACCGGCTGATCGACCGCGTCAGCCATTCGGCCAGCATTGGCGACCATCTCGCTCATCGTGATCAATCCGTAATCGGGATAGCCTAAGCTGCAGGCTGTACCTGCGCCGGTCATGTAGACGGCCGAGAAATCTGCCTGGGCAACGAGTTTCGCCGTCAATCCATCATAAGCGCCCGGCGCCAGAACCATTCCATCGCTAGCCATCAAATCTCGTAACTGCTTGCCTTTCGACATAACCAGTCTCCTTTTTTTCTGTTGGCACGACGTTATTACAGTGGTTGAGGCGGCGCAATTGCGCGTAACCTATGGCTTGGCTAACAGGTGGTGAGACGAAAGGGGGGTGTGGTAATGGCAGAGACTTTTGATGCGATCGTGGTTGGAGCCGGTGTGATAGGTGCATCGACTGCCTTCCACCTGGCAAAGCTGGGCGGCTTGAAGGTCTGTGTGATCGAGCGCGGACCTGTGTGCAGTGGCGGTACGGCGAAGTCCTGTGCGATCGTCCGAAGCCATTATTCGGTGCCGACTAACACGCAACTTACGGTTAAGAGCATTGAGATGTTCGGCCAGTTCCAGGACTGGCTGGAGGATAACGATGCGGAGTCTGGCTTCACCAATTCCGGATATATCATCGTCGCGCCGGAGGGTGATTTTGCTGACACGTTGACGAATAACCTTGCTATGCAGGCGGGCGTAGGTGCCGATACGTTTGAAATTTCAAAGGAAGAAGCGCTCGAACGGCATCCTTTGCTATCGGTTGAAGATGCCAAGGTAATCGGCTACGAACCGGGGTCTGGTTACGCCGATCCCTATTTGACCACGACCAGTTTCCTTAATGCAGCTCGGCGTAAGGGGGCCACGGTAAAAACGGAGTGCGCCGCTACATCCCTTGTTTTAGAGGGTGGCAAGGTGATGGGGGTGGAGACGGCACAGGGCACATTGCATGCCGATACCGTTGTCGTCGCGATTGGTCCTTGGTCACGGTCGCTGACCGGCGGGATTGGTCTCGATATCCCTCTCGAAGTGTCGCGCCACACGGTCCTGACTTTGCGATCAGGCGAGGCGTATGGGCGCACACTTCCGATCGTTAAAGATCTGGCAACGGATAACAAGATGTACTTCCGGCCAGCGACGGGGGGCGTTGTGTTGGCTGGGACTGGGGATCATGGCGATTCGATTACCAATGCTGATTCGATGGACGAGAATGTTGAAGACGATTTTATTTTGTATATGGGTGAGCTGGTGGCGCACCGCATGCCCAGTTTTGCTGAGGCGCAACTGACCGACAGTTGGGTGGGCGCATATGATATCACGCCGGACTGGAATCCAGTGTTGGGGTTCGTACCGGGGATCGGCGGGCTAATGGTAAATTTTGGGTTCTCCGGCCACGGCTTCAAGCTAGCGCCGTCGATTGGCAAAGTGCAAGCGCAAACCGCTTTGGGCCTGGCGACTGATGTTGATATCAGTGGCTATGGGCTCGACCGGTTCGAAACGGGACGACTGCTAACAGGCGCCTACGGGATCGGTTCGATTAGTTAATTATTAAGCGACTGAACCCATCTCATGTATGGATCCTCAGGATGCACATCGGAATGCCTTTCATTAGACCGTGATTTGCATATCGGCAATTTATTATTCCAGTTCGTTGATGTCTTGGCCAATTATCAGGAAATCGACTGGAATAGCCGACCATATAGTAGGGCAAGGAGGACAATGCACAACTCCTCCGCGATCTTTTGTATTAGTACGATTATCGCAGCATTTCGAGTTATTAGTTAATCCTCCTACACGCACCGCAGCGCACTTTTGCTTTTGCAGGCCGCATGTTGATGCTTACATAAAAATTAATAACCTCGACGGGCTAAAGGGTCGCGCATCTTTTCGTACAAGCCAGTTCCGAGATCACCCGCGAATTTTCCATCTGCCCCAGGATTATTTTCGACGCTTGTGGGATAGGATACATCCTGAATGAAGATCTAGCGATTGAGTCAGTCTTCCCTTTTTATCATATCCGCCTGACGCTCTGGTGCCGTCGGATTATCAAGTTCCCTCTGATAGATCGATTGCTTCTGTGACGGATGGCCTCTGCATTCACTTGACGCGACATTGGAACCGGGCCACGCATTAGTTGCAAACATATACTGAACGTCGCTCTTTCAGCTTGGCTGTGGTCCCACTATATTCATCGCCATGCTAAAGAAGTCTCCTACTTGGGTGCGCCCGACGATCGAATACGGTCCATTGGGCGTTTTCTTGATCACTTATTATAAGTTCGACCTAATCATGGCGACGGGCTGGTTTATGGCGGCTACGGTGGTGGCGCTTGCCGTTTCCTATGGTGTTGAGCGCCGTGTCCCAATCGTGTTGGTAGTAACCGCTGTCATTGTCATGGTATTTGGCGGCCTAACTCTGCTCCTCGACGATGAGCGGTTCATTAAGATGAAACCTACAATAGTACAAGCTTTGTTCGCCGCTATTCTTCTGGGGGGATTCGCCCTTCGAAAACCGCTACTGAAACCGCTGTTTAGTGCGGCGTGGTCGTTAACGGATACAGGGTGGAACCTGCTAACGCTGCGCTTCGGCTTGTTCTTCGCGGTGATGGCAATTGCCAATGAGATCATTTGGCGGACGCAAAGCACGGACTTCTGGGTGAACTACAAGATTTTTGGCGCAATCGCGATCACTTTTGCCTTTACGGCTTGTCAGGCACCGTTGATAAACCGTTATCAAATTGACCCCGATGAATCCGGGCCTCCTGAAGAAAACTAGGCCGGCGGGTTTGTCCGGGTAGTAAAGACTGGCTGGTTCGCCACTTCCCGATAGTGGTTCAAGGCCCAGTGGACGGACGGGAAGGCGATATTGTCCCACGGGATTTCGTCCCAGGAAAACAGACCGACCTCCAGGCTCTCTTCACCCGCGGCGATAGTGGGCGAGGGCAGCGTTGCGCGGTAGATAAGCTGGACTTGGCTAATTCGGGTTACGTTATAGACGGCGAGCAGCGCATCGATTTCGATATCGGCGCAGGCTTCCTCTTTTGCTTCCCGAATGGCGCCCGTCTCGGCGTCTTCGTTTAGCTCAAGATAGCCGGCGGGAATGGTCCAAAAACCACTGCGCGGCTCGATAGCACGTTTACACAGCAGAATTCGGTCTTCCCACGTGACGACCGCGCCGACAACGACGAGCGGGTTGTCGTATTTAATATAGGAACATTCGGGACAAACCAGCCGCGGGCGGTTGTCACCGTCCGGAATTTCTCGGACACGTGGTCCAATTTGCGACGGATTGAAGTCATTAGAGGTCGGGGGCGTAGTATCGGACATGCCCATAATCTGGACTGCTTCCTCGCCCTATACAAGGGCCACCAGGTTTTGGTTGTTGGTTGTTTGACGGCGATGTCGAGCAGCGGCCGGTTTGACGAACCGCGGCTCGACGATGCCACCGCTGTTGTCCGTGAAAGTCAGACCGGCTCTTGAGATGGACGCCGAAGTTCCTTAAGGCTGATTGCCTACTTAGTTCGAGGAAGATGGGCCAAAATAAGAAGTTGTACAGCTTAGCCCGAGAGATTTTTTGGCGAGGCTTACCTAATGTTCCGGACGCGCCGCGACGGTGGTCACCTTGACCGATTCAGTGATTTATAAGTTCGAGAAGGTATGCGTCGAACCAAACCTGCGGGTGTGGCTACTAATCGCTGAATCACTTCCCAGCTAAATTACTGAAGACGGGTGTGGCGACATTCAACTCTGTTCTAGAGCAGCCACGCCCGGCAAAACCCGGCCTTCCAGCCATTCCAGGAACGCACCGCCGGCGGTCGATATGTAGCTGAACCTTTCAGCGACGCCCGCATGTGCCAAAGCCGCGACTGTATCGCCTCCGCCGGCAACCGTTGTCATGGTACCGGAATCGGTTATGTTTGCCGCGGCTTTTGCCACCGCCACCGTTGCCGCGTCAAAGGGTGGAACCTCGAATGCGCCCAGTGGTCCGTTCCACACCAGCGTGTGGCAATCGGCTAACTCCGCTTCAATCGCGGCGACGCTTTTCGGACCAAAGTCGAGGATCATTTGATCGTGGGGCACCGCGTCCAGCGTGACGGTTTTGTTTGGCGCGCAGGCCTCGAATGCCTGCGCGACGACGGCATCCTCTGGCAAGATGATGCGGCAGTTCTGTTCCTTGGCCCGCGCTAGGATGCTGCGAGCAGTGTCAGCCAGGTCCTGTTCGCATAGGCTGGCCCCCACAGCGATGCCTTGGGCGTAGAGAAAGGTGTTCGCCATGCCGCCGCCAATGATCAGCCGATCCACCTTGGCGACCAAATGGCCGAGCACGTCCAGTTTACTTGATACTTTCGCGCCCCCGACGATAGCAGCAAGCGGCCGCTGCGGGTCGTTCAATGCTTCGGTGAGCGCTTTTAGCTCCGCCTCCATGTTTCGGCCCGCGGCGGTGGGAAGGGCGTGTGCGATACCTTCGGTTGAGGCATGCGCGCGATGTGCGGCGGAAAAGGCATCATTTACAAACAGGTCGCCCAGTGCGGCGAGTTGCGCTACGAAATCAGGATCGTTTGCCTCTTCGCCTGGGTGGTAGCGTAAATTTTCAAGTAGCAGAACATTTCCGTTCGACAGAGCGTCTACCGCAGTGTGCGCAGCATCGCCAATGCAATTGGTCGCGAAACCGACTGACTTGCCGCCGAGTGATTGCGACAGGGCACTAGCTACGGGTCGCAAAGACATCTCCGGCACGACTTTGCCTTTCGGGCGACCAAAATGGGAAACGACGATAACTTTGGCACCACCGTCGGATAATGCGTTGATGGTTGGTGCAAGTCGGTCTAAACGCGTTTTGTCACTGACCCGTCCGTCGCGCATGGGTACGTTCAGATCGCCGCGCAAAATGACACGGCGACCAGCGAAATCGATATCGTCTAGCGTTTTGAACATGTGCGGATTTCTACCACGTGTGCGCAGTAACAGGACAGCCTATGGTCATGAAAAATATCGAGGCTGAAGTGCGCTGGACGACAAACAACGCGCGGAACTCGTTCCCTGGCAATGAGAGGAGAAGAACATCCGGCCCAAGCGTGCGAGGTCGCAGAATCCGGCAAGCCGCTAGACTTCGGTTTTGTTGCTCAGGGGCGGCGCAAATGATCGCAATTAACGAAAGCGGGACCGATCTGTACATTTGGCAAGGATGGTACCTGTTTCTTATCACTAGCTACGGAGCGTGTCGTACTGCCGTGGTTTATTGACCCAACCGGTGGTCATGGAGGCGCCTGTAGTAAGGCGCACACATTCCGGCGATGTCTTCCAATTCCGGCGTCAAGACGACTTGCTTGGCCTTGTAGGCGACAAAACCTGTCGAGCCGTTTACCGAATTGTACCAATATTTGCTCCATACACCGTCGGTTTCGCGCGGTCCGGGCGGCCAGGACAACATCGCATCAGTGAACGTTAGGCCGACAGCGTCGCAAAGGGTACGCAACAGTTTGGCAGGGTCGCTGAGAATGTCTTTAGCATCAAGCACTGGCGGTGGTGTCCTCGTCTCTTCGAGCAAACGGTCGAAAAGCGCTACCTGTTGCTGCAACCCGATATCTTCGAGCGTGACTGTGTCGCGAACCTGCGTGTAGGAAGCCAGTACCTCGCGGGGATCGCGGATCAGAAAACAGTTCGTAAGTGCGCTAAGCCATTCCTGTTCAATCTCCGGTAGCAGGTGGTGAGACATGTGTTTTTGATACCAGACTATTCGATCGTTTGGCACCGGACCGCACAGCCATTCCGCCACCGTTTCCCAATTATCCGGCTGCGCCGCAATGACTTCGTTACTGCCCGGGTGTTCCAGGCCGGTCTGGCGCAGATAGTGGCCGTACAGCGGTTCATCTGTGACGAACGTGTCCGGTCGGTTTCCGAACGAGCGCAACATCGCGGTGGAAATATTACGCGGGCCAGACCACATGGCGATTCGCAGAGGAGAGGTCATGTACAATTCCGTTCGATCAGATCGCGATACAGTTCGCGCAGCCGTGCTGTCATGGGACCGAGTTGACTGTTTTCCAATGTCCTGCCATCCACGTTAGCAACGGGGGTCAGTCCGCCGAAGGTTCCCGTGACGAAGGCCTCTTCTGCGCTATACACCTCTGTCAGCGAGAAATTTTTCTCAAAAACCGGAATATTGTTTTTGCGGCACAGCGCGACGACGTTACCGCGGGTGATACCTGGCAGGCAGTAATCCCCCGTAGATGTCCAGACTTCTCCGTCGCGAATAATGAAGAAATGCGTAGAATTGCACGTCGCGACGAAACCGTGCGGGTCAAGCATCAGTGCCTCGTCGGTACCTGCCTTGTCGGCTTGGATGCAGGCGGCGATGCAGTTTAGCTTGGACAGACTGTTCCATTTTGGATCCTGAGTGTTCGGCGCGCCGCGAATTACATGTACGGTGAACAGGCTGAGGGGTGCAACCTCTCGTGCCCTTTTGTACTCCGGGATGATGACGATGGTTGGTCCGCCGACATTGGCGTTAGGATGCTGGTAAGGCGTCTTCTTGAGGCCACGGGTGACAACCAGACGGATATGTACGTTGTCAGTCATACCGTTCGCGCTGCAGGTTCGTAGGATCTCTGCCGCAAGCGTGTCTTTCGTCATGCCAATATCGATATCGACGGCTTTCAAGTTCTCATACAATCGGACCAGATGCTGATCCTGGAAGGCGAGTTTGCCATGATGTAGTCGCATGCCTTCCCACATCCCGTCTCCTAAAAGGAAGCCACTGTCGAAGACGGAGATTTTCGCCTCGGGCCGTGGTGTTAGTTCGCCATTAACGTAGATTAAAACGGTCTCGTTCCTAGGGTCTTCTTCATAGGCGTGTGTGCCAGTGGCCATGGGTTCCTCCTGCGCGGGTTATTCGGCTGTTTATGCTTTTTGCCCGTGCGGTTGCGATGGTTCAAGGGGCTGCGTTAGGTTTGGTGTAAAACAGCATGGGACTTTTTTCACACATGGCGTTGATATAATGACGGATCGCCACACCCATATGCAGGCATTGCGAGAAACGGGCTTCTGGGGCCGTGCCGCCGCCGGCTGCCTGATCCAAGCGTGTGATACGGGCCGCATCCTTATCCCGCATCGATCCGAACATTGTCAGCAGCCCAACACATGGGGTACCTGGGGTGGTGCGATCGATTCTGGCGAATCGCCCCAGGATGCGGTTCTGCGCGAATTGGCTGAAGAAGCCGGATTTGCCGCGCCAGAAGAAATTATCCCGCTATACGTTTTCGAACACCGGTCTGGATTTCGCTATTACAATTTTTTGGTGATGGTTGCTGCAGAATTCGAACCAAATATTAACTGGGAGACGCAAGCCTTCGATTGGTTCGAATATGGTGACTGGCCGGAACCGGCTCACTTTGGCCTGACGGCCCTCTTATCGGACACTGAAAGCGCCGCGATCTTGCAAAACCGCGCCCGACTTTAGAAACCTAGTTGTCGTTGAAATCAGCAGTCAGAAACGATACCAACACATCGCATGGCGATACGGTCAGCAGGTTCTTCGAAGTGGATTTTCGCCACCATCGTTCGATCGTGTTACGACGTCGGTGGCCGACGACGATCAGGTCCGCATCAATCTCCCGCGCCGTCGCGGTAATTTCATCGACCGGGTCGCGGTATCCTAACCTTCCCTCCGCCTTAATTCCGCGTTTACGCAGCCGCTCGACGCCTTCATCCAAATAGCTTCGGATTTCGCGTTGTTCCTCATTCACCAGGTCCGATGGGTTGACCCCGCCGGCGATAGGCATCGTGGTGGACGAGGTAATGACAGCAAGCAAATGGGTTTCCGCTTTACAGAACTCGGCTATTTCCGCGCCCTGACGCAGGGCAGCCCGGTATTCCGGACTACCGTCATATGCAAGAAGTATCCTCTTATACATCTATCCCCCGTCCTGCCCGTTTCAATATCCAAACCGGGATCAACGCGCAAACAAAAACAATGCTAATAAATAAGAAGCCGTCCTGGAAGCCGAAGGTTGCCGCCTGCGCTTCGATAACGTTGCCGAGATAATGCAGTGCACCAGGCTGGTGGATGGCCGTCGGCACGCCGCTTTCGTCAAGCAGGTGCTTGACGGCGTCAAGGAACTCCCGACTGGCTGGGTTCGCTGGGGTCTGGGTTGTGGTCAATGCGTCGCTGTGGAACTGGGTGCGTTGTGAGATCAACAACACCACTGCGTTGATACCGATCGAGCCGCCGAGTTGTCGCATGAAATTCAAGGCGCCGGATCCGCGGTTGAGCTGATCGGGTTCCAACGTTCGCATGGCGCTGGAAACTAGTGGTGGCATGATTAAGCCCATGCCGAACCGGCCTATCATGGTGAAGATCGCAACCGTCCAGAAAGAGGTATTCGTATCCATAGTCGTCATCAATGCTGCGCCCAGCGCAAAAAATAATAGACCGATGGCGATGGGATAGTGCGCGGGCACCTGATCCGAGACTTGACCCGAAATAGGAAAGAGCGCCATCAGCACTAGACCGGCAGGGATCAGGACCAGGCCGGCTGCAGTTGCAGAATAGCCTCCGACTGTTTGGACGAAGACGGGGATCGCATAGCTAGATGCCATGTTTCCGAAGCCGAAGACGGTGGCCACAAGAACTGCGGATGTGAAGGCGGGGTTAGTGAACAAGGTCATATCGAGCAGGGGCGATTTTGCGCGAAGCTGCAGAGCGACGAATATTGAAATCGCGCAGACTGCCGCTACCACCCGGGTAAAAATCAGGTCTGACGTCCAGCCAAAGCGCTGGCCATCGGCCATAGCAGATAGCAAATTGATCAGCGCGATGCTGAGGACGATGATTCCCGCCCAGTCGAAGGGTGGCAGGCGGCGCCACTTTATCGGACCCGGCATCAGTATCGCACCTAGCACGAAGGCAGCGGCGCACAAGGGTAATGGTATGTAGAAGATGTACCGCCAGGAGAAGGTGTCGATGGCGAGGCCACCAATGAAGGGACCAATCCCCGGTGCTAGCATGATCGCCATTCCGTAAAGCCCCATGGCGAGCCCGCGGCGGTTCTCAGGAAACACTTGAAAAAGTATGACCATTACCAGTGGCTGGCTGACGCCGGCAGAGAAGCCCTGCAGAACGCGGCCCAGGATAATGAAATCATAGGTCGGGCTGGTCGCCGCTATGGCGGTGCCGATGAAGAAGACGACAATAATTATGAGGAATGTTAGCCGTTGCCCAAACGCCTCAACCAACCAGGTGTTCAGCAACTGGCTAATTGTCATCGTTGCAATAAAAGCTGTCGCCATCCACTGTGCGAGGTCCTGACCGATGCCGTAAGCGCCCATGACGCTGGGCACCGCAACATTGACGATGGTGATTGACAGCACCATCGATATGACGCCGAGCATGCCTGTGAAAGCTACCAGATAGCGGTAGGCTGGACCGTATTGAGCAAAGCGGTCTTCAATCGTCGGACCTGACGCCAAGCTTCCGTCCTGTCTTCGCCGAATCGAGGTCGTTCAGGCGGAAACGTTTCTATCGGGCGGGGTGTGTCCGCCCGCCATGGGACCCCTAGTTGTCGCGAATATCAATATTGATCTCGACCATCATTCCCGGACGAAGCCTACGCTCTTTCTGATCAATGGCGATACGCACCGGCAGACGCTGCGTGATCTTTGTGAAGTTGCCACTCGGATTGGGGCTGGGAAGCAGAGCGAATTCTGCTGTCGTGGAGTTACCGATGGCGATGACGTGTCCGATGAAGCCTTCATCAGTATTTCCATTGTCATGTGACTCGATACCAACCATGCTCAGGATTTTGTCTATGGAGCCTTCGCCAGGATAAGCGTCGACTGAAACGTCGACCTGTTGGCCGATTTTCAGTTTCCTAACTTCCGTTTCCTTGACGTTCGCTTCGATCCAAACGCGATCAGGATTGTGGACGAGGGCTAGCCTCTGGCCCGGAGTAACATATTCACCTACCTCGACAAACGTCTTGTCGACGACACCTTGGATCGGTGCGCGGATGCTTCGATCCGCTAGGTCTAGTTTTTGTTGCTGCAGCTGCGCCTTCAGCCAGCCTTCTTCATACTTTAGCTTGGCGACCTCGCCATCCAAGACGTTCAAGCGTGCCCGTTCTGCTTCCGCCTCTAGCAGCTTTGCGCGTGCGGCTTGGACTTCTGCCACCGCGGTACGGAATTCACCGGACAGTTGCTGCTCGCGCGCCAAATCTTCGTCGTACTGCTTACGAGAGATGATCTTTTTCTGAAACAATGATTTGGTGCGATTGAGTTCGGTACGGGCCAGTTCAAGTTGTGGTTTGAGCGAGGAAACCTCGGCTTCCGCGGCGGCGAGTTCCGATTTCTGCGTCTTGTAACGGCTCTTTGTCTGCTTGTCGACGAGCGCCTTTTCAGCGATCAGTCGCTGTCGCTCTGCATCGACTCCCTGTACGCGGGCCACCAGCTGTTCTGTCAAGAGTTCCGATTCTCGCGAGTCGATCTGGACGATGACCTGGCGCTTTCTAATGTCGTCGCCTTCACTGATGTTCATTTGCGTTACCCATCCGGCGACGCGGCTGCTCACAGTGATCAGGCTGCCAGCGATGCGGGCGTCGTATTCGTAGACATGGGTAAAGCGGCTGTGGACTTCTTGTAATCCCCAATAGCCACCGACGCCAAGCACCAGTACAAGGATGATGTAGCGAACCCAGCCGCGGTTCCGGCGAGGCGGTGGCGATTCCGATTTTGTCTCTTCGGTTTCGTTAGTTTCCGATTTCGTGTCGTCGGACACTCGTGATTCCTCCTACAATAACGACGCGCCGCACCAAGAAGGTTTAGCACCTTCGTTAATGCATTGCCTGTTGGGTTTCCGCCGCGTTGCGCGGCCGGTAAGGAGTTCCAAATAACAAATTGAACCCGTCGCCAAATTCCGAAGAATGTGACGTTCGACCGCACAACAAAATTCGGTTGCCTCAGGTGCCACAGGCGTTGGCAAAGCGCGTTAAATCTCAACGGTCTGAATCATACACATCTCTGCAAATGGATCAATCTTATGGCAAAGGATTGCGGCGTCCCTGCAGCTTTGACAGATTCGTTGCACGGTCAATAGGGTTGCTTTTAGAAATTTAATGGTACAGCGAATAGGGGAAACACTTATGTCGAGAGTTATCATTGTAGGCGGCGCACAAATGGGGCCGATCGCGCGCACCGACAGTCGGACCGCAGTCGTAGACCGTATGCTGGCACTTTTGGATACCGCGCATGCGCGCGGCTGTGACCTAGTCGTATTCCCTGAACTGGCTTTGACAACGTTCTTTCCACGCTGGTGGATGGAAAGCCAAAACGAAATCGATTGCTTCTTCGAAAGCGAAATGCCGGGGCCGGAGACGCAACCACTGTTTGACCGCGCACGCGAATACGGCATCGGTTTCTATCTCGGTTATGCGGAGAAGACTTTTGAGGATGGCGAAACGCACCGCTACAACGCATCCATTCTAGTGGACAAGGATTCCAATATCGTCGGGCGCTATCGAAAGGTGCACTTGCCGGGCCACGCGGCGCACGAGCCGGAGCGCCCCTGGCAACATCTCGAAAAGGGTTATTTCGAGGTTGGCAATTTGGGTTTCCCGGTTTGGCGGACCATGGGCGGGGTCATGGGCATGTGCCTTTGTAATGACCGGCGCTGG
>PBDC01000088.1 GCA_002717185.1 Rhodospirillaceae bacterium | reverse complement strand
CCGCAATCGTCCCAAAGTTCACACGACCGAAGCCTATTTCGTTGCCAAAAAAAGCGGGTTCGTTGTTATATATGATCCACGACCATACACGGGACGCAACGTCTTCGGCCGTGCTCCATAACGGCCAACCCTGCCTAGAATAACGCTTATGCAGCTTGAAAGACCGCCTCGAGTTGCTCGCTCGCGGCTTCTTCGTCTATATCCTGGACCGCAGCGAGCTCACGTACTAGCCGCTCGAACGCCGCCTGATAAATTTGCCGCTCGCTGTAGGATTGGTCTGGTTGATCTGCGTTGCGGTGCAGGTCACGAACGACCTCGGCAATAGACACCGGATCCCCAGAATTAATCTTCGCTTCATATTCCTGTGCCCGTCGGCTCCACATCGTTCGGCGCACACGACTTCGCCCCTTCAAGGTTTTCAACGCGATCTTCATTTCATCCTTTGAAGAAAGTCTGCGAAGACCAGAAGTCTCCGCCTTTTTTACTGGCACCCGAAGAATCATGCGGTCCTTATTAAAATCAATAACAATCAACTTTAACTTGTCGCCAGCGATTTCCTGCTCCTCGAAACCGGTCACCTTGCCGACCCCGTGCGTCGGATAAACGACGTAATCGCCCGCTGAAACTTTCAACTTTCTATCACTCATTCGCCATTCTCGTAATCAATTGGTCACTTTTTGTAGGTGCACAGGATTGGGTCCAGAAACAACGCCAATTACTGGGTTCGTCGCCCAAATTTGAACTCCGGCCTCACCTCGCGCGTTCGGCCAAATCAATCCCTTAATTTCCCGCTGTCCACACCAACAGACTGTTCCTTTACAATCCAGACAAGCTCATTCGTCTATTAATGATAAGAACACCTAATATATCACTAGATTGTTTTTATTCCCAGCTGGGCTCAGGCCTCCCCGGGATTAGGGCTGAAGTACTTTTCGAACTTGCCAGTCTCGTCTTTGAAATCGTCCGCATCGGCGGGACTATCACCCTTACGGGTAATATTCGGCCATTGCTCGGCATATTCACGATTAATTTCGACCCATTTTTCGACGTCGCTTTCAGTGTCCGGTAAAATCGCTTCCACCGGGCACTCGGGTTCGCATACACCGCAATCGATGCATTCGTCAGGGTGGATCACCAACATGTTCTCGCCAACGTAGAAGCAATCTACCGGACAGACCTCAACACAGTCTTGGTATTTGCACTTGATACAATTATCGTTGACGATATAGGTCATATGGAACTCTCCCTCGGTCTCTGGATTTGCGATAGCGCCACTCGGCCCTGGACAGACTCTCAATCCTAACGCTCAAGGCACTCGCGGGCGCGTTTCCGCGCAATCCCGCTTTCCTTATCTGTGACATACAAAAGTCCGGCGACCTGACGCAAGAGGCTTGCTTCGTAATCGTGTAATTCGCCATCGGCATAGGCGACTTCCCACAACATCTGCATCATGACAACCCGCTCATCGTGATTGAACTGATCCCGGATGGTCCGCGTAAAGCCATAGATCTCCGGAATGGCGTCAACTGCTCCGACAGCCGCATCAATCAACAACTGCGTTTCCGCAGTATCCAACTTGAAACGCTGTCGCAAAATTAATTCAATATGAGCTCGTTCCGTTTTTCCAAACTCACCATCGAGCCGCGCCGCTTCAACCATCAGTGCAGCGGCCGCCAGCTGCAACTCGTCGTGAGAATGACGACCATCCACCGCTTCTGCGCGACCGCCCCTCTCCAACAGAAAATTACTAATTTTCGCTAGCATAAGAGGCGACATAGACCATTGCCGCCGCCATGTCACATCGTTTTGTGCTACCTTCGTGCAATTGTGTCTACTTGTTGGCACCGGCGTAGGCCGATATAACCCGAAAAATGCCCGACCTCAAGAGCCACGCTCCCGCAACATTACGCAACCGCGACCCGATTCTCGCCGTCTTGCAGCGCGTGCTGCCACCGGAGGGGTTGATACTGGAAACCAGCAGCGGTACTGGTGAACACGCGGCTTATATGGCACCCAAATTAACGCCTCGGATTTGGCAACCGAGCGACGTAGATCCTGCCGCGTGCAGCAGCATCGCCGCCCACGTGGCTGATACCAAGGCGGAAAATCTGCTGCCCCCAATCGAACTGGATGTGACCTGGTCCGTTTGGCCAGTCGCGCAGGCTGCTGCGATAATCTCCGTCAATATGATCCACATCACACCGTGGGAAGTTTGTCTCGGCCTACTCGACGGCACCGCAAGGACACTGAGCGATCAAGGCGCCATCCTGTACCTCTACGGCCCGTTCAAACGTAGAGGGAAGCATACGGCACCAACCAACGACGCCTTCGACCACAGCCTGAGGGCTCAAAACCCACAATGGGGTATCCGCAACCTCGACACGGTCATTGCGGAAGCCGAAGCGCGAAGCCTTTCCCTCTCAAAGGTTATCGACATGCCGTCGAACAATTTATCAGTGATTTTCTCGCGGTCTACATAAAGCAGCCTGGCCTCATTACCGTCCCAACAACCGCTCGATTTCCCGGCGCGCTCTTTTCGTCGGCCGGCCGCTACCCGAAATGCGCCTGACAGGCCCCAATGATCGCTCTGACTTCGGTTGCGCGTCCGGGGGGTTAAGGTCCCGATAAAGCATTTGCGCCTCAGACGCTGGGCCACGCCGTGTTCCAAGCGCAATTATCTCGATGACACGCACATAAGGGCCCTTTGCGAAGGTCACCACATCACCTGGCTGCACGGCATGGCGCGACTTACGCACAGCGTCGCGGTTGACCCGAAATCCACCCTGAGTGACCTGTTGTGCGGCGAGAGTCCGACTTTTAAAAAAGCGGGCGTGCCACAACCATTTGTCCAAGCGCAATTTTTCTGCCGGCGCGTCCATCATCACACGCTCGTCAGTTCCCGCAACTTGGCAAAGGGCGACGAAGGATCAAACAGCTGCTCCCGTTTCCCGCCACCCCGTGACCGGCCGTTTCTGTTCGCCCTCTTCTTCATCCGGAACACATAGCCTTCGCCGGCTTCCGCCACGTGCAAGCCCAAATCTCGAAGCACCGCCGCACAGCCGGCCCCATTACACCCCGTCAAATCGACCAACTGGGTATCTTCGCCAAATTCACCATTCTTAGCCCGCTTGCGAACTGCTGCTGCCAACTGCTCCGCACTGTCGAGCTTGAACGCCCGACCTCCCAGGAGACGATAGCCGGTAAGTTCCCAAAATGGTTCTGGAACGGCGCCGGCCGGAATCGAGCGGGCACGCCCCACTTTCGGTGCCGGATAGCCAGTGAACACGGCGGCCATAACAGCGCGCAACCGCAAAGCAGCTGGCCGCAGCAGTGGTGCGAAATAAAGCGCGTGCACGCCAAAGCGCAAGCCAAGTCGCGTCAGTGCCTTCTTGTCGGCACCGTCTAGAACCGCCAACTGACTACGGGCGGCGGCAATGCGAATCGAGCCCAAATTTTCCGAGAGCTGGAATACGATTCCCCTCGCGGCAGCGCCAAGAGGGGCATCACTGGCCTCAAATAACGCAGCTAATCTCTTGCGCAGATGAGCATCAAACCACCTTGTCAAACGTGCTTGAACGCGGTCTCGGGACGGGGCATTGAGGAATTCGTTGCGCAGCAGACCGATGTTCGGTCGCAACGCCGCATCGCCCTGTTGCAAAAAGGCGATCTCTTCATTTTGCCATCGAATTCGCCCAGTGCGTGTTAGCGAAAAGGCTTTATCCGGCGCATCACACAACGCCCCGATACGGGATGCCACTTCCAATGCGATCGTCGCACGCGCCGCCGAGACGAGCGCCTCCGTTTCCTCACGCCTTTGAGAGGCATCCCGCACGAATTTGAGGCCAACCATAGATCCTGCAACCACCCCTTCGACGATGACTTCGCCCGATTTCGAAACAAAGGAAAGCAGGGCTTCATCGCCCTGCCGGCGCTTCGCAAGCATCGGCGCTCGGCGATCCACAAACCGCTGCAAGAGCCGTTCGTGTAACGCATCGGAAAGGCGGTCTTCGATTTTCCGAGCTATGTTTTGCCAGTGCGTACCGTCGGACAGCCAATCCGGCCGATGGCTTATATAGGTCCACGTCCGCACATGGGCGATTCGCTGCGTCAAGGTGTCGATATCACCTCCAACATCGTCAAGCCGATTAACATGATCGGCGACCCAATCCTCGGGCAACCGCGCCTCAATCATGCTGAGATGCAGATAGACCTGCTTCAACAGTCGGACGTGGATATCTGGCATCACCTTGCGGAAGTCTGGTATCTGGCAAACGTCCCAGAGCAGACGCACTGCGGCTGGGTTTGTCGCACGCTCGACGACTTCACTATCGGCCACAAGCGCCTTCAGAGTACGTAAATCGTCTGCTTCCCGCGCGCGGTACAGAAGGTTCGAGGACGGCCGCCGCAACAGGCTTTTCAGCAACAACTGCGGTGACTGGAAATCAAAAATTCGGTTGCGCCAGCTCAACCGGTCGAGTGTGTCGTATTGATGTGTCTCGATCGCCTCAACGGTCTCGTCATCCAGAGGCACTACGTTGTTGGTCATCCCGAAGGTACCGTCATGCTGATAACGGCCAGCACGACCAGCAATCTGGCCAATCTCCGCCGCCTTCAACCGGCGCGGCGCACGGCCGTCGAACTTCCGCATGCCGGCGAAGGCGACATGCTCGATATCCATATTAAGCCCCATGCCGATAGCATCGGTGGCGACCATATAATCGACCTCACCGGCCTGGTACATCTCGACCTGTGCGTTGCGCGTACGCGGCGAAAGGGCACCTAGCACAACTGCGGTACCCCCCCTTTGCCGGCGGATAAGTTCTGCCAGGCCGTATACTTCGTTCAGGGAGAATGCAACAATCGCCGTGCGTCGCGGCAGTCGCGTTAGTTTCTTCGTACCAGCGTAGGATAGGGTCGAAAAGCGCGGCCGGGATTCGATCTCGGCTTCCGGAATCAGCTTTTTCAGCAGAGGGGCAATAGTATAGGCGCCCAGCAGCATCGTCTCTTCTCGACCGCGGGCGTGCAACAACCGGTCAGTAAAGATATGGCCGCGTTCGGCATCGGCGCAGAGTTGGATTTCGTCGATGGCCAGGAAGTCGACCTCACAATCGAGTGGCATAGACTCGACAGTGCAGACAAACCAGCGCGGTCGCGGCGGCATGATTTTCTCTTCGCCGGTGATCAAAGCAACCGATCGGCGGCCCTTCAACGCCACGATCCGGTCGTAGTTCTCACGCGCCAACAGTCGCAGTGGGAAACCAATCATGCCGCTGGAGTGACCGAGCATCCGATCAATCGCCAAATACGTCTTGCCGGTGTTGGTGGGCCCTAAAACGGCCCGGATCCGGCCTCGTTTCTCAAACAGCGCCATATTCCCTCGAACATTGCGGGATTCTGCTACAAGATTAAGACCCTAAGTCATAATTCGATCGGGTTTACGGGTGATGAGGCGATACCGTCAAGCCCAGATGTTACAAACCAAAGGCACGAAGGCGACTGGCAGATAAAAATTTTACGAAATAACACCGGTTACGTCCTTCATGAAGAGGGTCTGCCATTGGGTCCAGCCTCAGTGCCTGGCGGGCTCGATTACTTTATCGCCGGACCGAGGCTTATTCGGCAGTCGTAAAGCGCCACCGTTACCGCCGCGTTCACAATTAGGCCCAGAACAGGGCAGCCTGGCTAGCCAACAGCTGCCACCACCGCCATCGAGGACTGATAAAACTTCGCAGTTGAGCCATTGCAACCACACTCGCGGGCTATCCGCCAGAGACGCAACACGCTGGAGCGTTACCACCCGTTCCGCGACCGCCACTAACACGACAGTCCAATATCAGCATTCGGTCCCGGCTTCTAACACCCGCGCTTCCGGCATCAGGTATCAGGCGCGGCATGTTCGTCATTATTAAAGCTGAGAGGTGGTGCGACTTAGAGCTATCAGCAAGACGCGGCTTTCATAAGCGAGGCCACGCTATTCAGCTGGAACGAATTCACGACACGGGCCCGCCAGAAACGCCCCCTAGGCGGGGAGTCTAGAAGGGCTCGCGCAAAATAGCGCCTCATCTCTGTGACGCAACTCGTGATCGTCGTCAACAAGCGCTTGCGTTGATCGACCCAAGGGTTTTTCATTCCGAGCAACAAACAATAGGCGACCCGTGTTGTATCGCAGTGCAACCTCTTGCAGCAACGGCGGTGTTATCTACATATAGCTCGCAGAATATTTCCACGGATGGAACCCAAAAGCGATGACGACGGAAGAAACTAACGATCCAGCAGACAAGAAAACGGACACAAGGAACGAGGAAGCAGGTGAAACGCTTACCTTTCAAGCAGAGGTTAGCCGGCTGCTCGACATTGTTGCGAATGCGCTCTATAGCGAGAAGGAAATCTTCATCCGCGAACTCGTATCCAACGCAGCCGACGCCTGCGATCGGTTACGTTATGCGGCGATCACGCAGCCCGAACTGGTCGACGGCGACACTGATTATGCTATAGCGCTCCGCACCGACAAGGAGATGCGAACGCTAACTTTCTCCGACAATGGCATCGGGATGAGCCGCGACGAGTTGATCGAGAACCTCGGTACCATCGCGCGATCTGGCAGTTCGGCTTTTGTCGAGCAGTTAAGCGGCGACGCGAAGAATGACATTTCCCTGATAGGTCAGTTCGGTGTCGGCTTCTATTCTAGTTTTATGGTCGCCGACAAAGTCGAGGTCGTTAGCCGTTTCGCCGGCAAGAATGAGGCCTGGCGATGGAGTTCGGACGGTAAAGGCGCGTTCACGGTCACCGAAGCTGAACGCGATTCCCGAGGCACAACTATTACCATCCATCTAAAGGAAGAAGAGGCGGACTACGCCGAGGCGTTCCGTGTTCAAACGGTCGTGAAAACCTATTCCGACCACATAGCCTTTCCGGTCACGGTTATCGACAATAGCGAGGAAGGCGACCCGGAACCGGTAAACACCGCATCAGCGTTGTGGAGCCGGCCGCGCAGCGACATCACGGAACAGCAGTACACAGAATTCTTCCACCATGTTTCACACATGGTGGGCGACCCCTGGACCACGCTGCATTTTCGCGCAGAGGGGATGATTGAATATACCGGCTTACTTTTTATCCCGTCTTCCAAGCCGTTCGACCTGCATAACCAAGACCGTGCGTCTAAAGTACGACTCTACGTCAAACGGGTGTTCATCACCGATGATTGCGAAGAGCTGGTTCCCCGGTGGCTGCGCTTCCTGCGCGGTGTGATCGACTCAGAAGATCTGCCCCTCAACATCAGTCGTGAAATGCTGCAGAACAATGCGGTGCTTAGTAAAATCCGGGCAGGTCTGACGACGCGGGTGATCCGTGAACTCGAATCGAAGGCAGAAAAGGAAAGCGACGCCTATGCCGAGTTCTGGGATAATTTCGGTGCGGTCCTTAAAGAAGGTCTATACGAGCCATCCGGTGAGAAAGAGTCGCTTCTGGGGCTGGCCCGGTTCCGATCCACACATGGCGACGAACTAATCTCGCTTGCCGACTACGTAGGTCGTATGAAAGAAGGGCAAAAGGCGATCTACTATATAACCGGCGGCGATAATAATGCGCTTTCCCGCAGTCCGCAGCTCGAAGGGTTCCGCTCGCGTGAAGTAGAAGTATTAATGTTGAGCGATCCAGTTGACGAATTCTGGATCCCGATGGTCGGGACGTTCGAGGAGAAGCCCTTCAAATCGGCGACCCAGGGCGGGGCCGACTTCGACGACATCAAATCAGCAGAAGAGGATTCGGACGCCAAGGAAGAAAAGGCCGAAGAAGCACCTCAAGAAGATATCAGCCGGCTGATCGCCGCGATGAAACTGGCGTTGGGCGAAGAGATTAAGGATGTCCGAAATTCCGCCCGTCTAACGGAAAGCGCGGTCTGCCTGGTCGCTGATGAAGGCGACATGGATATGAACCTGGAGCGTCTGCTAAAGGCCCACCAACAGATTGATACACGGGCGCCGCGCATTCTGGAAATCAATCCCAATCATACGCTGATCAAGGGGTTGGCCATGCGGGCCAAGGCTGACAGCGGATCAATAGATGATGCGGCCCACCTGCTGCTGGACCAGGCCCGAATCCTCGAAGGCGAAACCTTGTCGGACCCCGCTGCGTTCGCCCAGCGAATGTCTGAAATTATGGCGAAGGGGATCGGGGTCTAGCGCGCAGGGTTTATCTGTCCTTGCAGGTGCTCACGGCAGCGGCAATTATCGGACCCTCGTTAACTTTCTGGACGATCAAAGCACAACCGCCGTCGCTCTTCTTGCCCACCAGCGACACCAATAGATCGACCGAGTCGCCGGTCCACTTCCCTACCCGATCGAAAGTGCGGACGACATTGGTGTTGACCAACATCTCTCCCCGATTCTCACCGCGAAGCACTTTGGTTTCGTGTTTCGCGTCAAAGGTCACGAAGAAAATATCGTAGTCACCGTCATCGTAATCGCCTCTTACATTAACCAAGACGCTATTACTAACGCGTTTCAACGAAACCTTTGGTCCCAGCTTAGCAGTGCCGCGAACCAGAACGATCTTTCTTTCGACCAAATGAAGTTTTGAGCCAACTTCATGCGTCTGCCCCTGGATCACCATCTGTGGCGTATAAACATACGGTGTGCCCATACTCGCGCTATATCCACGCTGCCGCTTGGTATAGGCAGGCGATCCGAAAGGATCTTTCCAGCCAATATAATCCCAATAGTCGACATGAAATTCGAGTGCAACCACGTTGGGCCGCGTCGCCAACTCACCCAGGGACGCTTCGGCCGGAGGGCAGGACGAACAGCCCTGACTGGTGAACAGCTCA
Source organism: Rhodospirillaceae bacterium (assembly GCA_002717185.1). The sequence goes on along the minus strand of PBDC01000088.1, from coordinate 34,147 downwards.
ACAACCACAGTAAGTTCTTCATTTGCAGCGACCGGTACGCCCAGTGTCGGGAGGGCTAGCGCTATAATCCCATATAGAGCGAATTTTATGTTTCGCATAATGTCATAATTAGGATTCGGCAATACTCAATACCTAATCACATATCTTTGAAAATATTATATTATTTTAGGCGTTCCCTAACCCAACGCCTACATTATGTTGCGCAAGATGTATTTCAAGATGCCGCCATGTCAGCAGTTAGGCGACCTCATCCAGCGTGTCGATACGGCGCAAGGCGTTCTCTTCGCTACTGCCATGCGTCAGCATGATGTTGCAGGACACATCCTTGCCCCACGTTATACAACCCAATACACCGGTTCTGTCGAGAAGCGCATGCTGCACAACCATCTAAAACGAGAAGCTATTACAGAAAATTAGTGCGAATTACCTCGCGATTTCAACCAAACACCCGCAGACTGGAAGTGCTATTAGGGATTACCCTTCGACCCCGAAGCGTAAGCGCTAAAACGCAATAGATGCGGGCAACCGTCCCAAAATCGACGACCGGTATTTCAGTCTTCCGTCAATCCCTCTCGACGCACATGGCAATTCTCATACCCCCGCCGATGCACAGGGTCGCCAGTCCCTTCTTGGCGTCTCTGCGTTTCATTTCGTAAAGCAGCGTAACCAACACTCTCGCGCCGCTGGCGCCGATCGGGTGGCCGAGTGCAATGGCGCCGCCATTGACGTTGACCTTGTCGGTGTCCCAGCCGAGCTCCTTGTTGACCGCGCAGGCTTGGGCGGCAAAGGCCTCATTGGCTTCGATCAGGTCAAGATCATCAACTGTCCAGGCAGCTTTCTCCAACGCCAGACGACTGGCCGGAATCGGACCGGTGCCCATGATCGCCGGGTCGACGCCAGCGGTGGCCCAGGACACGACCCGGCCCAACGGTGTCACGCCACGGCGACCCGCTTCCTCCGCACTCATAAGTACAGCAGCGGCGGCTCCATCATTGATTCCGGAAGCGTTCCCGGCCGTCACCGTGCCGTCCTTCTCAAAAGCAGGGCGAAGTTTGCCTAGGCTCCCCGCTAACGTGCCATGCTTGGGATGCTCGTCCGTATCAACCACGGTCTCACCCTTGCGGGTCTTGATCGTAACCGGAACGATCTCATCGGTGAAGCGGCCCTCCTTTTGTGCCTCCTCGGCTTTCTGCTGCGATGCTGCAGCGAATTGATCTTGTTCCTCGCGGGTCAGTTGCCATTTTTGAGCCACGTTCTCCGCCGTGTTGCCCATGTGATAGCCGTTGAAGGCGTCCCACAGCCCGTCCTTGATCATCGTGTCTACAAAGCTGAGGTCGCCCATCTTTTGGCCGTCGCGCAAGTGCGCGCAGTGCGGAGCCTGGCTCATGCTTTCCTGACCACCAGCGACAACGATATCGCAATCGCCCACCTTTATAGCCTGAAAACCCAGCGCGACCGTACGCAAGCCGGAACCACAGAGCTGATTGACCTGATAGGCCGTTTTGTCAACCGGAATTCCGGCCTCAACCGCTGCTTGGCGAGCAGGGTTCTGTCCCGCGCCCGCGGTCAGGATCTGGCCCATGATCACCTCGTCGACATCGTCGGGTTTAACCTGAGCGCGCTTCAGTGCCTCCTTGATCACGACCGCACCAAGATAAGAGGCCGGCACCGAACTCAAGCCGCCGTTGAACGCTCCCACCGGGGTGCGCACTGCCCCCGCAATTACAATTTCCGACATCGTCCGTCACTCTCCTGGAAAATTCGCTCGGTCCCACGAAAAACAGACCGCATCTAATATGTCGCTAAATACGATTTGAATGCTGCGCGATCAAGAAAAGTCAAGTTTCCACTTTACAATGCCCCCTCAGCCATTTTGCCAACGGAATTCAAATCACCCATGCAATACCTCAAGGCAGAGGCTTTACCGCGGCACCGGCACGCGCAGTTTCAAAGGCGCAACGACAGGAGTGGTGCCAGTTAAGCTCGACGCCGATCAGGAAATGCTCGAAATGCCCCGACGCTTCGAATTCGATCGGCCATATCTGAAGCTATCTGAGAGATTATCAACGACCTATGTAAAGCGTGACATTGCGGTTCACCTCAGCTGTCCCATCAACACTATTTGCAGTGCAGCGACGCTTTGATTCACTGACATGGGAGTGCTATGCGTTGCTGCGCGTCGCCTTTTCAGGAATTGAACCAGCGGACCTAATAGCAAAATCCAACCGCTCTGACGTCATGCTGGTCATTGTCAATGAAACACACCAACAGACGGCTTTATAATACCGCGAACAGTAGCTACTTCACCTTGGATTACCTTTGCCAGATGGTGAAGGACGGAGTCAAATTCGTCGTGAACGACGCCAAAATTGGCGCGGATATCACCCGATCAGTCCTGACGCAGATCATCGTCGAGGAAGAAGCCAAGGGGCACAGCCTGCTACCCATCGACTTCTTGCGGCAACTCATTGGCTTCTCAGGCGACAACGCGTAACAAAAGATGTTGCCGCAGTATCTGGACCACACCATGAACATGTTCGCGCACAACCAGGAACAAATGCAGGATTATTTGTGCAACTCTTTCAGCGGTACTTTAACGATTGGCCAACTGGAGGAGTTGGGCCGCCAGAACATGGCCATGTTCGAAAAAACAATGCAGGTGTTTTCGCCTTTTGGCCATGCGGCCAAAACGGTAATGCTGTCCGAAGCAAAGGAGGGCGCGACCGATCAAGACCAAATTGATGCGCTTGAAAGGAAACTCGATACCCTTCAGGCGCAGATCGAAGCGATAACCCCCAAATAAACGCCAGTCAGCGCTGCTGGCAAAAGGTCCAATAGTTGTGCCGGTATCACGAGATTTTGCCAACCACAGATTCCCCTGCAGCATAGGTCACCTCACAGGTCAGAAGATAGTTGTGAGTTGCCTCTAACTCGACGAATCCGGCCACGGTATCGAGCTCAAAAGCTTTGGCTACCGTCTGGAATGCCCTGCATAACGCTTGACCTAGGTCTTGGCACTACAAATCGATAAGGATATTCGATAGTCCACGCAGCCTTCCTTCAAATTTATAAGGATTCCGAAACCTGCAGTCGGTCCATTGGGGTCTCGGGCCGACCGGCAGCTGAACCGGCCATCGTCTCTCATACTGTCAACCAGCCGGTCTAGCTAGCGCCGCTTTTCCAACACTATCATAAGGCGGAACGCCATCAGTCGTCCTAATAGTGGCGCCAAAACGCGTTCGAGACCAGTCAACGCCCCGACCAAAAACCCCGGCAGGAGACTGAAGGACCGGAAGCCGCCTGAAAGAGGATAAACTATTAGCGCCAACCGTTCGGTTCGAAAAATTTTCAAACGATCGAAACGGTGCTCAAATGCCTGCCGGTCTGGCGCACTGCCAAATAGCAATGTCGGTATTGCCTGGTTTGAGTTGTAAGGGTCCCTGTGGGGGTCAATCGCCCCGTCGGCGAACGCATCCGCAGTCATATCAACCGGCTCGTGATGGAAATTGTGATAGAAGAAATGACTGACTGGGGTGATGCCGGGTTCCAGCATAACAATCCGTCCGCCGGGCTTTAGAACGCGGGACGCATCGTCAAAAAAGCGGACCGGACGCTCCAAATGATGCAGCACGTCGAGCATGACAATGTTGACGAAGCTCTCATCCGCGAAAGGCAGACGCTGTGCATCGCAGACCGTATCGAGCCACGCGGCAGGCAGCACATCAGTCGACAAAACGTTCGGCGCAAATGCCTTTAGGTTGCCAGAGCCTCCGCCGATCTCCAAGGTCCTGCCTTGTTGGCAGAAGGTTGTCATGCGCGCATACCAGCCGCGATAGATCGCTCGCAAAATCGGCTTCGATTCCCAAATTGCGCGATAATCCGCCGGATTTTCCGGCGCGTTCATCAGAGCGCTTTCAAGCGGAAAAATGCAAAGACCACCATTCTGATCAACAACCAACCATGCGCGAAGCGAGAAATCTGAGTTTCTCCATAGGTCCGACTAGCGTAACGTATTGGCACCTCGGCAACCTTTAGGTTCATCTTAGTCGCGCCGAAGATCAGGTCAAAATCGCCGAATGGGTCAAATTCGCCAAAATAGGACCGGTTAGCGACGATCTGTTCGTAATGTCGTTTGCGCAACACCTTCGTGCCACAAAGCGTATCCGTAAATCGCTGATTCAGCAGCCAGGTGAAGAGAACAGAAAAGATCTGGTTGGCAACCCAATTCAAAAATCGCATCGCATCGCGTTCCATTGGATAGACAAGACGGCTGCCATTGACAAACTCGCCCTTGCCCGCCACCAAGGCGTCGTAGAATTTCGGCAAGTCCTCCGGTGGCACAGTGAGATCAGCATCTAGGATCATCAGAACTTCTCCGCGAGCCAGGTCGAAACCTTTACGCACCGCATCGCCCTTACCCTTGCCGTCCTGACGAACCACCTTAATATTCCAATGGCCAGCATAGGTGTCACGGACCCGCTCGCATTCCTCGAATGTACCGTCGCTCGAATTTCCCTCGACGAACAGGATTTCCATGTCATCCGCAAAATGTGGCATACGCGTGATCGCAGATTCGATATTGCCCCTTTCATTCCGGCAGGGCACCAGGATAGTCACCGAAAGGTCGGTATCCACTTTTTGCGGCGCGGTACGCGCGATAAGGTAGTTGCGAAGCGACAAGCGGCGCAGACCAGGCAGCGTGCCGACAAAGCGGTTGACAAGCGATCCCACGCCGAAAATCCGGCGCGGCACAAGTTGCCGCCATTCCCGCTTGATAATATCAAAATCGGCGAGATGCAGCAGATTGCCAATATCAGAGGTCGACAGCCAATTGAGCGAAGGCTGCCGCATCTTCACCCCGAAAAGTTCGGCTAAACGCAGTACTGGCTCCCAATAACGAGAGAAGTACGCGATGACGATACGCGTGTCAGGAGTGCACAGTCGGTGCAGATTGTGCAAGGTTCGCTCACAATCCTCGAAGTACCCGATCGTATCGGACACAACGATGACATCGAAAGGGCCTTCAAGTTTGCCTATAATATCGGGATCCTCAGCGTCACCGATCTCAAAGGTCAGATCCGGAAAATTCTCGCGCGCAATATTGATCATCCGGCCACTGAAATCGACACCGACACCGTACGCAGGTTCAAGCGATGCCAAGAGATGTCCCGTGCCGCAGCCGAGATCGAGGACCCGCCCGCCCTTTGGTATAAGAAACTGCATATAGCGCTGATGTTCCGTGTGGAAATATGCGTTTCGGCGCAGCCAACTATCCCGCTTGCCGGCTATACTATCCATCCAGGTGATCATCGCGGCCTTGCGCGGCGACGGCGTCGTTTCAGTCCGGCTCATTTATTGCAGACTAGTTGTTTTACCCTTCGCTGACGAAGACAGAGATACCGGTTTAAAACAGAGATCTCGATCTTACAGCCCGGAAATTTGAGTGCGGCGTGCTGTTTAGCAGGATTAGCGGAGGCCGGGCAAGAGCGCGGTTCGAACCCCGCTGCGCTCTAACTGTCACCACTTGTCGAACCGTAGAATTTCCTAAGATATTCAACGCTGAACTTACCGCTCGCGCGGTCACCAGCGATGTCATCCGCATCCCGGTCCGAGGCCGGTCCGTAACCGCCCGCGCCTGGCGTTTCGACGATAATGCGCTCACCTTCCGCCATCACAATCCCGGCCGGCTTGATCTCCAGCCCCTGCTCCGTCCCATCGGTTCCGACCCGAACGAACTGACCTGAGCCACCGGGCTCACCACCGAAGATGCCCCAGGGCTGGTGGCGAAACCGTTCGCCAGCCCCGTTGAAGATACACTCATGCGCAACCGGGCCAATAACACGGCGAATTCCCATCCCTCCGCGATAGCGGCCAGCGCCTCCAGAATCTTCGATCAGCCCGTAGCTCTCCACCCGCAAGGGGTATTCGGTTTCGATCACCTCGATTGGCAGGTTCGAGGTATTGGTAATATGCACCTGAATCCCATCGGTACCATCGCGATCATTGCGGCCCCCGAACCCACCACCCAACGTTTCGAGATAGAGATAGCCCTGCCCTGTCGACGGATCAGTCCCAGAAAACACCGCCGTAGTGTTGGCACCGTTGGCAGCCCCAACCGCCGCCTCCGGAAGGGCATCGGCTAGCGCACCGATAACCACGTCGACGATGCGCTGACTAGTGTTGGCGCGCGCAGCAACCGGCGCCGGTGCGACACAATTTAAAAGGCAACCGGCTGGTGCTGTCGTCTCGCAAACGTCAAGCACGCCCTGATTGTTCGGGATTTCCGGGTCGAGCATCCCCTTCAATGTATAAGCCACTGCTGCTTGGGTCGCGTTCATTGTCACGTTGATATTGCCCTGGACTTGCACCGACGTACCGGTGAAATCCGCATGCAACCTATCGCCTTCGATGGTCATGCGGAGCTTGATCGGTATATCGACCGCGCCGAGACCATCATCGTCCATCACGTCCTCAAACTCGTACACGCCATCTGGGATGGTGCGAACACCGTCGCGCATACGCCGCTCAGTCCGCACCAGGATCTCCTCAAAGGCGACGCGTATCCCATCGATAGAATATTTTTCAGTCAATTCGCGTAACCGTCGCTCGCCCAACCGGCACGCTGCGATCTGCGCGTAATAGTCTCCTTGGCGTTCCTCCGGCAGCCGCACATTCAGCAGCAGCAGGTCGAACAGGTCTTGCTGCACCTCGCCCCGCCGAAACAACTTCACAACCGGGATGCGCAACCCTTCTTGATAAATCTCGGACATGCCGCCGGCCATGGAGCCGGGCGCCATGCCGCCGACATCAGCGTGATGGGCGATGTTGCACATGAAGGCAACCAGCGTGCCATCGAAAAAAATTGGCATTGCGAGATTGATATCTGGCAGGTGGGTGCCGCCGGCTACATGAGGATCGTTTGCGACGAACAAGTCACCTTCGTTGATTTCGTTGAGCCCGAACTTCTGTAACAGACTGTCCATCAGTCCCGTCATAGACGCGATGTGGATCGGTAACGAATTCTCTGCCTGCACAATAAGCCGCCCGTCCGTTGCGCATATCGCGGTCGAATGGTCACGACGCTCTTTGATATTCGTCGAATAGGCGCTGCGGGTCAGTGCAATATAAGTCTCGTCCGTAATCGAACGCAGGCCGTTGAACATGATCTCAAGGGTGATCGGATCAAGGGTCGGTTTCATGCCACCCCCACCAGTTCGATGATGATATTATGGGCGTGGTCTACCCGCGCCGTGTCACCAGGATAGACCAGGGTCGTAGAATCGAGTTGATCGATGACTGCCGGCCCTGCGATTGTCTGGCCAGGCTGTAGCGACGTGCGGTCGTATAGCGCGGCTTCCACCGCTTCCTCCGCTTCGAAATAGACCATTCGCTCTCCGAGCGGCGCCACTGGCGCGTGCGTTTCGTGCACTGGGGCATACTCCGGCAGCGGCAACCGACCGAGGGCGGTCAGCCGAAAATTGACAATCTCCACCGGGTCATCCGGATTGAAATAGCCGTAATTCATTTCGTGCACGACGAAGAACCGCCGCTTCAGATCAGCATCGTCGAAATTCGTAGATATTTCGTCCAGCACGACATTGAGCTCGTAATTCTGGCCGACATAGCGCATGTCGAAACTCAACCGTAGCTCACGCTGCGTCTCTTCGATTTTCTCTTCGGCGAACCAGCTTACGGCCAGCTCTTTTAACTTTGTGACGTGGTCCGCCGTAGTCCGCATACCGACCGCATCGGCAACGATACGACCACTGATAACAAAATCTTCCTTAAGATCGGAAACCACGAGACCCTGCGCGCAAAGTATTCCTGGTGCCGCCGGCACTATCACCTCCTTCATCTTAAGGGCCCGTGCCACATCAATAGCGTGCAGTGGGCCAGCACCACCGAATGCCATAAGTGCAAATTCGCGCGGATCGTGACCGCGTTCCACGGATATCGCGCGGATGGCACGGACCATATTTGAAACCACAATGCCCAGGACGCCGTGCGCCGTTTTCTCAACCCCAAAGTCAAGCCGTTTAGACGCCGGCCTCAACGATTCACGCGCCGCTTCCAGATCGAGCGCCATCTCACCACCCAACAATCCCCCCGGCGACAATCGGCCGAGCACCAGGTTGGCGTCCGAAACCGTGGGCTCTGTACCGCCCTTCCCATAACAAGCGGGCCCCGGCGCAGCGCCGGCGCTGATCGGGCCTACCTTCATTAACCCGTCGCGGTCGAACCAGGCGATCGAGCCACCTCCAGCGCCCACCGTGTTGATATCAACCATGGGCAGGCGGACGGGAAACTCCGCAATCATCTGATTGTAGGCGATGCCTGCATCGCCGTTGCGGATCAGGCAGACATCGGCGCTGGTGCCCCCCATATCCAGGGTAATAATGTTCTTCCAACCCGCAAGCGCTGCGGTATGGACTGCGCCCACCGCGCCCGCCGCAGGACCGGACAGCGCTGTACGAACAGGAAAGGCGCCTGCCCGCTGGATCGACATGAGGCCGCCGGAGGATTGGTTGATGCCAATCGCTGCTTTCGGCGCCAACAGTGCTAGACCGGATCGCAACCTTTCCATGTAACGCGTCACTAGCGGCTGCAGATAGGCGTTTAGGACGGTAGTCGACAGGCGTTCGAACTCGCGAAATTCCGGTTGCACGGCAGAAGAGAGCGAGATGAGTACGTCAGGAAGTTTTTCCTGCAACGCGGCCCCAACAAGCCGTTCATGCTCCGGATTTAAGAAAGCGAAGAGCAGACCAACCGCGCAGGCCTCCGCGCCGGATCGCCGAACCTGTTCAATAGCATCATAAATCGCACCTTCTTCTAATGGCCTAACTACCTGACCTTGCGCGCCGATTCGCTCGGCGACCTCGTAACGGTTCTGTCTCGGAACCAACGGCGGCGGATTGTCGGCCTTGAAGTCGTAGAGCTTTGGTCGGATTTGGCGGCCTATTTCCAGCAGATCGCGAAACCCTTCCGTTGTGATTAACGCGACGGTCGCGCCCTTTCGCTGTAGCAGCGCATTGGTCGCCACGGTAGTGCCATGCGCGAACCGGGAAATATCGTCCGTCGGGATTGCTGAAATATTCTGTAACGTCTCCAATCCAGACAAAATTGCCTCCGCGGGATCGTCTGGCGTCGAGGGCGTTTTGAAGACCCGCTCCTGACCGCTCTCCACATCAAACGCGCAAAAATCCGTAAAAGTACCGCCAACATCAACACCGACAAACCAAACCATCGAATACTCCTAAATCGCCAACAAACCGGATCATAGCGCCCCGGATTGCTAATGCGCTTTATTCTGTAACTGATTCCGTATTTGACTGCGAGTACGAGAGTCCGGTTAACTACCCCCTTGCGCGAACTGGATCGCTATCTAGAGGGAAGGTGAGCGCTAGTTCAACGAAGATTTCGTATCTTCACCAGCAAGACGTTTGCCGCCAACTTTGTCGACAAGCGTTCTCTTTAATCAGAGAGACAGCAGGTTAATAGAAAGACAGCAGGGAGATTTCATAATGCTGAAAACCAGACACAAAATAGCTGCGGCCGCAGCCATTGCGGGTGCTGTGGCTTTGGGCATGGCAGCACCTGCCACCGCCGAGATCCAGAATATCAAGATCAAGGCAGTCGGCACCTGGGCCAACCTGACGAATTATTACGATTTTGAGAAGCCATTTTATGGCGGCGACATGACCAAAGCCTCCGGCGGGAAAATCCAAACACAGATTAACCCGATCACCGAACTCGGCCTCAAAGGCTGGGAAGTCATGCGTCTTCTGAAGCTTGGCGTGTTTGACGTCGCGCATGGCGTCTACGGCTATGTGGCGTCGGAAGATCCGGCCCTGGAGGGTGTTGACCTTTCCGGCGCTTCGGCCGACTTCAAACAAGCACGCGAGTTGGTCCGTGCCTATGAGCCTGTGATCCGCAAGCGTTTCGACAAAGTCTTTAACGCTCGCTATCTCGGCACCTTCCGTTGGCCAAGTCAGTTCATCTGGTGCAACGGGGAGATCAATAAGGTCACCGACCTGAAGGGTAAAAAGATCCGCGTATATAGCACAACACTTGGCGATTTCGTCGAAGGCGTCGGCGGCACTAGCGTGACAATCGCGTTCGCAGAAGTCGTCCCCGCCCTTCAAAAAGGTGTAGCTGACTGCGGCATTACCGGTTCAATGCCAGCCTTCCAGGCCAAATGGCACGAAGTTATAACCCACGCCATGGTCATGCCGGTTGGCGCTGGTCTCGGATTTGCCGCAATGAGCAACAAGTTGTGGAACTCCCTAAACAAAGACACACAGGCGTTCATCCAAAAGCAGTATGACGATCTAATGGATCGCCAGTGGGCAAATGCAGAAAAGGAAGACGAAGAAGCGTTAAACTGCCTGTCCGGTAAGGGTAAATGTACTAAGGGCACGCCTGGCACGGTGAAGCTAACCTCGCCTTCTGCCGATGATGTCAAAGAACGCGAACGCGTCCTTCGTGACTTCGTCCTTAAGAAGTGGGCAGCACGCTGCAGTGAGGAATGCATTAAGGATTGGAATGCAACAGCTGCTAAAGTTGTTGGCGTAAAAGCAGTCAAGTAAAACTAACCGAGTCTTTCGTCGCGGACGTCGTCCTAAGTAGGGACGGCGTCCGTCTGCGATAGGCGCTACCCCTGTAGGACTATGCTCGACCGACTTCTCGAACAGGCGGAGAAAATCTCCCGGGTTGTCGTATGGATCGGCGGCGGCTTGCTGATCTTTGCGGCAGTAATGACAACCGTGGAAGTAATCCTGCGAAAATTCGCAAACTTTTCCTTCGGCGGCGCAGACGAGATCGCCGGGTATATATTCGCGATCTCGACATCCTTCGCATTCGCCTTTGCAACGCTGCATCGCGCGCATGTCCGCATCGATGCGCTTTACATGCGGTTACCACAACCGATTCGTTTGTTTCTGGACATCTTCGGATTTCTACTCCTTGGTGGGTTCCTCCTGCTGATAGCCGAACGTTCCTATAACGTCTGGTGGAACAGCTTCGAAAACTCCTCAGTCTCCATCACACCGCTTGTGACACCGCTAGCCCTGCCGCAAGGGTTCTGGTTCGCAGGAATGGTGTTTTTCTTTATCGTATTTGCCCTCATGCTCCTGCGGATCATTTCCGCCGCATTCTCCCGTGATTGGAACCGTATTGCCGTATTGGTCGGGCCGCGCGGCATTGAGGAAGAAGTTGAAGAAGAACGCGAAAACGCGTTGGGGGAACTTACGCGTGAGCGCTCACTCATGAAAGACAAAGAAGGCGACTAAAAATGCTGGGTTGGACAGGATTCATACTGCTGACACTACTCGCTCTGAGCGTGCCAGTGGCCGCGGCGTTGGGCGTCCTCGGGCTCTTCCTGGAATGGAAATATTCGATCATGCCGTTGCATCTCGCGCTCGGCGAGATCGTCTGGCAAAACGCGATCGAGTACGTGCTCGTCGCCATTCCGCTGTTCATAATGTTAGGCGAAATCCTGCTGCGCGCCGGGATCGCCGAACGCATGTACACCGCGATGGTACAGTGGCTGTCCTGGCTGCCCGGCGGCACGATGCATTCTAACATCGGCTCCTGCGCAATTTTCGCGGCTTCGTCTGGTTCCAGCGTCGCTACAGCAGCGACAGTCGGTACGGTTGCCTATCCAGAAGTGGCACGGCGCGGCTACAACGAACCACTCTTCCTAGGTACGCTCGCCGCAGGCGGCACTCTCGGGATTTTAATCCCTCCTTCGATCAACCTAATCATTTACGGGCTTCTAACCGACACGTCAGTCCCGCAGCTTTACCTTGCAGGCTTCATTCCAGGCGTGGTTCTCGCTAGCTTATTCATGCTTACCGTGCTGATCGCTGTACTGATCAAACCTGCTTGGGGTGGGTCAGCTGTTGAAACGAGCTGGGATAAGCGCTGGGCGTCTCTACCGCATCTGTTGCCGCCGCTTGGAATTTTCGTCGTCGTAGTCGGGTCTATCTATGCCGGTCTCGCGACACCAACGGAGGCAGCCTCTGTTGGCGTCTGCGCTGCCCTAATTTTAGCCGCCTGCTTCAAATCATTAAACTGGAAAATGCTACGCGAAGCGATTGAGGGAACTTTGCGGACAACAGCGATGGTAATGCTGATCATCTTCGCCGCCCTGTTTCTCAACTTTGTGCTCGCCGCCGTTGGCATGACCGGCAAACTGATCGCGCTGATTGAAGGTCTCGGCGTGACCCCGATGCAGACGCTGTGGGTCGTCATCGCCTTCTACATCATCGTCGGCTGTTTCATGGAAACTCTATCGATGTTGATCACGACTACGCCGCTCATCGCGCCCATCCTTATTGGTATGGGTTTCGATCCAGTCTGGCTTGGCATCTTGATTACGATTCTACTGGAAACAGCCCTGATCACGCCACCGGTCGGCGTAAACCTATACATCGTGCATGGTGTCCGCGACGGCGGAACTATGAACGACGTGATAATCGGCGCAGCACCCTTTGTCATAACGATGTTCGTCATGATAGGCATCCTCGTGCAGTTTCCGAGCATCGCCCTGTTCCTACCGGAATTGTTCTACCGGTAAATATCCCGAAAGGAGTTTTCTCCCATGACGTTCAACGCCGCCTCAAAGGCGCTGTCAGATATTGTCGTCATCGACCTGACCAGGGCGCGGGCGGGACCAACGGCGGTGCGGCAGCTTGCCGACTGGGGCGCCGACGTGATCAAGGTGGAGATCCCGGAGGCCATCGAGGGTGGCGACGTCATGGGCAGCGCCCGTCACGGATCGGATTTTCAAAATCTGCAGCGCAACAAACGCAGCATGACCTTAAACCTGAAAGATCCGGAAGCGGTTGAGATCCTGAAACGAATGGTGAAAGATGCAGACGTGGTGATCGAGAATTATCGGCCCGGCGTCAAGCACCGGCTCGGCATCGATTACGACACGTTAAGCGCCATAAATCCACGACTGATATACGGTAGCATCTCCGGTTTCGGCCAAAAGGGCCCCTATCGCGACCGACCGGGTTTTGATCAAATTGCCCAGGGTATGGGTGGGCTGATGTCAATCACGGGCGAAGCGGGACAGGGACCGATGCGCGTCGGCATTCCGATCGACGATCTATGCGCCGGCATGTTCTTAGCGCATGGTATCATGGTCGCGCTTTACGAGCGGGAAAAATCCAATCAGGGCCAATGGGTGCATTCATCCCTGCTGCAAGCGCAAATTTTTATGCTCGACTTTCAAGGTGCGCGCTGGCTGATTGATAAAGAAGTACCGCCTCAGGCTGGCAACAACCATCCCACAACGATCCCACAGGGCGTGTTCGAAACAAGCGACGGCCACATTAATATCGCCGCCGCAGGGCAGGTCATCTTCGGTCGGCTCTGCAAGGTGCTCGGCACAGAGGAATGGCTTGAAGACCCAGACTACGCGACAGGTGAAGCGCGCTCAAAGAACCGCGATGCGCTGAACTCTAAGATCGCGGAACACACTAGGAAAAAGAGCAGCGCACATTGGATCGAACTACTAGCTGAAGCAAGTGTACCTTGCGGCCCGATCTACAGCGTCGACCAGATGTATAGTGACACCCATGTGCAACAGCTTGGTGTCACCGGCACGGCACAATCGGCAAAGCTTGGACCGCTGGAGGTAAACGCTCAGCCTGTCGAGCTCACCCGCACACCGAGCATAATCGCCGCCGCCGCGCCGGAACGCGGCGAGCACAGTGACGAGATTCTCGAACGCTTTGGCTACAGCGCGGACGAAATCGCCGCGTTCCGCAGCCGTAATATTGTCTGACAGCGGACCAACACGGAACCTTATGGGTAGGCCAAAGGCCCTCTCGGCAATTCAATCTCTAACGTGCCAGCCCAGTCTCCGAGCCGAGGCCTAACTTCAATGCAAAACGAGTCGTTTCCGCGGCTCCCGACCCTGAAGTGCAATACACCTTGTTTGAGACGATTCGGTTGGGGAAATCGGCGGCAAAAGTTATTGTCCAACCCAAAATGGAAACCCTCCCCCTTCGCGGGGGAACAATGGAATAGGGTGCGGGGCGTCGTCCCCGCAAGAATGTATGACTGACGACCTGACAGATATTGACGCCAAGATCGCGGAGCTTGAAGAACGGCGCCGGCATGCGATGGCCATGGGCGGCAAGAAAAAACTGGCCAAGCGCCGCAATTCCGGCGAGCTGAACGCCCGCGAAAGGATCGACTATCTAGTCGACGAGGACAGCTTCTTCGAGACCGGCCTGCTCGGCACCTCCGGTGTTTATCCTCAAGACCACGACGTGACGCCAACCGACGGCAAGATCACTGGCTATGCCCGGCTTAATGACCGTGATATCTCCCTCGTCGTCAATGACTTCACCGTCAAAGGCTCGTCGACCAGCGCTACCAACAGCAAGAAGGTTGGCCAGGTCAAACGGACCGGCACGGAACGCGGCATGCCGATTGTTTTTGTCGGCGAGTCGACAGGGGCACGCCTGCCGGACGCGATGGGCTCACGCGGCATGGGCGCGCTGCTCGGCAACGACATCAGCCAGTTCCAACGAATGCGTGACACGCCTTGGGCCGCGGCCGCGCTCGGCTTCTCCTTTGGCTCTTCTGCCTGGCTTGCCTGCTGTTCCGATTTTGCCGTCATGCGGCGAGGCTCGACCATGGCCGTCTCCAGCCCGCGGCTGGTCAGTCGTGCTATCGGCCAAGCTGTCGACCTGGAAGAGCTAGGCGGCTGGAAACTACATGCGGAAACCACCGGCCAGATCGACATGGTCGTCGATACAGACGAGGAAGCTCTCGATGCCATCCGCACCTTCCTCAGCTACCTGCCGAGCCACAATATGGAGCCACCGCCGGAGCGCGCGGTAACACCTGGCTCCGGGGATGATATGGCGGATATTCACAAGATTTTGCCGGAGAAACGAACCCAAGTCTACAACATGAAAAAGATCCTGGAGGCAGTCTTTGACAAGGACAGCCTGTTCGAACTGAAGCTTCGGTTCGGCCGGCCGGCGATCACTGCGCTGGCTAGGCTCGACGGCAAGTCGGTCGGCGTCATTGCCAACAACCCGCAGCATCGCGGAGGGGCACTCGACACCCAAGCGTGTGAGAAGATCGTCGACTTTATCGTGATGTGCGACTCTTTCAATATCCCCATCGTACAGCTTGTCGACACACCTGGCTTCGCCATTGGCACCGATGCGGAGCGGATGCGTGCGCCCGGCCGGATCATGAACTTCATGAACGCGATGACCCTGGTAACCGTGCCTCGGGTAGCGATTATCCTGCGCAAAAGTTACGGCCGCGCCTATGTCTGCATGGGCGGCGGACGGCATTCCGACACGCTCGCCGCCTGGCCGACCGGTGAGGTTAGTTTCATGGACCCGCGTTTCGCAACCATGATCGTGCACGGGCTTGAGGAAGGCGACGAAGGTTTCGAGGAAGCCTTCACCGACGTTCAAAAGGACACCGAGATCTGGGATATGGCTTCAATCTACAGTGTACATGACGTAATCAAACCATCGGAGACCCGCGAGTTTCTGATCCGCATGCTGGACGTCCACCGGCTACGCATGACCAACGGCGTCAGCAAACACCTGATGCGCACCTGGCCGACGAGCTATTAAACACTCGGCGAACAGACATGAAACCAACCGACATAATTGCCAACGCGAAAGCTTCCGGCCGCCTATCGCTTGACGAGGCGGCCGGCAAACAAATGCTCTCAGCTTACGGCATCTCGGTGCCCGACGCTGCGACCGTCAGTGGCCCAGAAGGTTTGGATGCTGCGCTCGCCAATCTGAAGCCGCCCTACGCGGTTAAGGTGATGTCGCCGGACATTCTGCATAAGTCAGACGCCGGCGGCGTCGTAATCGGCCTTCCAGACATTGACGCGGTTGCCGATGCTATCCGCACGATGCATGATATCTCGACCATCCGCGACAGCCAGGTCGAAGGATTTCTCGTCGAGGAAATGGCACCCGCCGGCCAGGAAATCGTTATCGGCGCGATCCGAGACCCGCAATTCGGTCCAATGATCATGGTCGGGCTTGGGGGCATCTTTGTCGAAGTGATGGCCGATGTCGCCTTTCGGCTGTGCCCGGTCGCTGAACGTGATGCGCGGGCAATGCTGGGCGAGTTGCGCGGCACGGCGCTGTTGCGAGGTGCACGCGGTCGAGACGCGGTTTCTGAAGACGCCATCGTCGAAGCGTTGCTGCGTATCGGTGGCGCGAATGGGTTGCTTATGACGCAGAGCGACGAGATCGAAGAACTGGACATCAACCCACTGATCGTATCCACCTCCGGCGCTGTCGCAGTGGATGCGCGCTTCATCCTAGCTGACGCCGGGTTGACACCAGAAGGCCCCGCTCTCAAAGACCCGCAGGCACTTTTCAAGCCACTATTCGAGCCAAAAACTATCGCCGTAGTCGGTGCCTCGTCGACCGGCATCACTATTGGTAATACCTTCATCGATCGGCTGCACGAAACCGGCTTTCCCGGTGCGATATATCCGATCCATCCTAAAGCTGAAACGATTGCCGATTTGCCCGTCTATTCCTCCCTGAGTGAAACACCGGAACCTATCGACTACGCATATATTGCCGTCGGCGCCGACAGGGTGACACCCATGTTGCGCGCAGCAAATGGCCGGGTCCGTTTCGCGCAGGTCATCTCCGCCGGATTCGGTGAAGTGGCGACAGGCAAAATGTTACAGGACGACCTGGTAATCGCCGGACGGGAAGGTGGTTGCCGCGTTATAGGGCCTAACTGCCTGGGTCTATACACGCCGCGTGGCCGCGTCGCCTTCGCTAAGGGTGCGTCGATGGAGCAAGGCAGTGTGGGCGTCATCTCACAGAGCGGTGGGCTCGGAACTGATATTATCCGTCGTGGCCATATCCGCGGCATCCGCTTCAGCGGGCTGCTGACCGTTGGCAACAGCGCTGATATCGGCCCTAATGATCTGCTGGAATTTTACCTGACCGATCCGGCGACGACAGTCATCGGTCTTTATTTGGAGGATGCCAAAGACGGCCGCCGTTTCGCCCGAATTATGAGCGGCGCCAGCAAGCCTATCGTAATCCTGAAGGGTGGCCGCACCAAAGCAGGGCAGGCCGCTGCTGCCTCGCACACCGGGTCGCTCGCTGGCGATGACCGGGTCTGGGACGCACTAGCGGCACAGACCGGCTGTATCCTAACCGAAACGCTCGACGATTTCCTGGAAACGCTGCTCGCCTTCCAGATGCTTCAGGTCCGAGCGAACTGGCCTACCGAAAGGGTCGTACTGTTTGGCAACGGCGGAGGCACCAGCGTTCTGGCTACGGATTATTTTTCGAAACTCGATCTCACGATCAACCCTCTGGGCGGGGCCACGCTGTCTGCCTTAGATGCCCTGAATTTGCCACCCGGCACCAGCGTCGTGAACCCGATCGACACACCCGTTATGACATTACAGACCGACGAGGGGCGAGTTGCAGAAAAAATCCTCGACGCCGTGTACGCCTCCGGCCAGACCGACGCGGTTGTCATGCATCTCAATTTGGCATCGTTCCAGGGGCGCGGACCAGTCGACCCGCTTGACAATTTGATCCAAGCGGCGGTGCGCACGAAGGAGCGTTACCCCGGCCAAGCGCATTTCTTGCTTGTCCTGCGATCAGATGGCGAAGCAACATTGGACAACATCAAACGCAAATACCGGACCCGCGCCAACGAAGCAGGCATCCCAGTTTACGACGAACTCGCCAACGCCGCGCGGGTCTTGCATTCGGTGGCCAAGTTGGAGCGGTTCCGCGCTAGCTGCTAATCAGGGTTCGTTTCGGCCCCAATCCTTGAAATCGGGCCCAAGCGGTTCCAAGCGCACACCCTCGCGCAGTTTGCGATAGGGATACTGCTTTGAATCTGCTATATGCCCACCGGGCGCGATGGCGATCAACACCTTCTCAGCGATCGGCTCAAAATCGGCACGGAAATGGCAGGTGCTCTTCAGTGCGAGGATCTTCTGTTCAGCAGGTTCAACGCCGAGATGGCGGAATATATCCTGGTCGTAGGCCTGCATGCGCTTGCTCGCCACTACCACCTTGACGCCGCCGATCGCCAAAAGTGCCATAGGCCCGATATTGACCGTGCGGCCGCGGATACAGGGCCCACTGCAAGTGAACTGACCATCGCCCAAACTTTCCACCCGGAAGGTACCCTCAAATGGCTCGACGCCTTCGGGACCTGATGTGCCGCCAAGCGTAATACTGATCTCGGCACCGGCACCAGCCTCGTGCGCGATCGTAGCAGCCGCCGGATCAGCCATAACAGCCAACACTGCACCTTGCACATTCCCCTCAACCAAAGCCTTCAAAAGGCCGGTCGTATCACCGGTGCCGCCACAACCCGGATTGTCCTGCGTATCGGCCAAAACGACAGGTCGGGACGCGGTGGCGGCGATCGACTTGGCCTCCGCAACCGCACCGTCCGGACTTAGCAGCGGTTCGGAGAACATCGCCTCGCGAACCTCGATCTCCGCAACCAGTTTTGCAGCCGCAGCATCAACGGCATCACGGTCGAAGCCATATGCCACTACTCCGGGCCCGCATTCGGCAAGGTCAGCAGGTGGGAAGCCAGCGCCGTAACTAAGGTTCAGGACTTCCCCACCTTCTCCTGCCACAGAGGCCGCGACAATGTCAGCCGAAGGCGGCACCATGGTGCATTGGAAATTCAGTGGGATAAGGAAGGGCAGCTTGACGAACTTGCGAAAGGGCGGCTGGCCCCGCTCCAAAACAGTCGACAAGATTTTGGCCGCTCGTTGCCCCGTCTCCGCACGGTCGATGTGCGGATAGGTGAGGTAAATCGCCATGCCGTCGCAATGCTGCACCATCGCCTGAGTTAGATTGACGTGGTAGTCGAGGCTGATAACGACCGGCACGTCTGGTCCTAGCGCGGCGCGCACCCGTCGCAACAGCTCTCCTTCGCCATCCTCAAAATCTTCAGTCACCATGGCGCCGTGCAGATCAAGATAAACCGCATCGACCGGCAGCGAGAGGGACAGAGCGCTGATCAGTTCGCCGGATATCCGCTCGAATGCATCCCGCGTCACCATCCCTCCGGCTCCGCCGCTGGTCCACAGCAGTGGCACCAGTTCGTGATCTAACCGCATGTCAGCCAGGAACCCGGACATAGCGAAGCTAACATCGGTAAGCCAGTCGACCATCGCGTCGCCGCGACAAAGGGGTGGGCGGTCGCGATGCATTGCGAAATAGTCGTAATCCGTCTTTTGCGGCACAAAACAATTAGTCTCATGCTGGAAGCCGCCGATGGCGATACGGGCCATGGGAACCTACCAGCCGAGCGCATAGCTGGGACGGCGCGGATCGCCACCAGCGCTGCGCAGTCGGGTCTCCGGATCAATCTGCACGCCGCAGACGCCACCGGCTCGAAAGATCCACTCTGGCCACCATTCAATCTTGTGGCCCAGTGCGGCCAGCGCGTCGCCCGCCTCTCTTGGGATGCGGGCTTCGAGATTGAGGCGGCCGGGGTAGTAATCGTGCGGCTCGAAAGAGCCCGGAAAGCTGTAGGTCGCGAACCGCGGTGCCTCGATCGCTTCCTGTATATCCATGCCGAAAACGACATGGTTCAAGAACACTTGAAGGGTCGCCTGTGGCTGCACGTCGGAGCCTGGTGTCGCCCAAACCATATAGGGCTCGCCGCCCTTCAGAGCCATCATCGGGTTGGAAGACAGACGTGGGCGTTTACCAGGCGCCAGGCAGGCAGCATGCCCTTCAACAGCCCAGCTCTGCGAACCTCGCGAAGACGGACAAATACCAGTGCCGGGAATGACCGGCGTATCACGCGGGATATCACTTGGTGTCGCCACGAAGGCGTTGCCGTCCCCATCGACAACGCAGACAGCGCTGGTGTCCCCCATCGGTGGGTCGGGGTTTAGTGAAGGGGCGAAAACATGCCCTCCTTCCGTTGTCGGCGCGCCAGTTTTCGGATCTCCTGCCGGCGGCAATTCTGGCCAAGCCTTGTCCGACTCAATTAACTCCCGACGACCTTTAAGATAAGACTGGTCGAACATCCCCTCCAGCGGCACGTCGATAAATTCCGGATCGCCGCAATGCCGGTCACGGTCGGCGAAAGCGAGCTTCATCGCTTCCGCGACCGTGTGAATATAGGCAGGCGAGTTATGCCCCATACCTTCCAGATCGAAACCGTCTGCCAGCATCAGGGCCTGAGTCAGTACCGGACCACTCGCACAAGGGCCAAAACCGAATACGTCGATCCCGCGGAAAGTCACCCGGATCGGCGGTTCCTCCCGGGGCCGATGCGCCGCCAGATCCTCCATTGTCAGGAAGCCGTCATTTTCGCGGTGATATTCGGTGATCGTCTTGGCGATATCACCCTTGTAGAAGGCATCGTAGGCGGCACGAATACCAGCTTCCCGCCCATCACTATCCCGCGCTGCCGCTTCGTCAGCCATATATTGCAGCGTCTTGGCGAGATCGGGCTGTTGGAACAGCTCGCCGACCTGAGGTGGCCGGCCCTTTGGCATATAGGTTTTAACACTGGAGGGCCAGCGGCGGAGTGACCCTTCGTCAGATGCAATGTTACGTGCCATCTGCGGGTACATAGGGAAGCCGTCCCGGGCAAATCGTATAGCCGCCGCGACCACATCACCGAACCGCATCGTGCCATACTTTTCCAACGCGTAAAGCCATGAGCCCGGCGCGCCCGGAGTGAGCGTCCGCTGAATCCCCTCGGGGATATGCTGGTTGTTGCCTTCGATGAAAATTTCCGGACGGACACTCCGAGGCCATACGCCAACACCGTCGATCGTGATGACGGTATCCGAACCGGCTAGGCGAATCATAATTGGGGCAATGCCGGCGATGTTAACGAATTCGCTCTGCAACACTCCGATCGCGAGCCCGGCAGTTACACCGGCATCGATCGCGTTACCGCCGCCGTTCAAAATTTCGAAGCCCGCCTGGCTGGCGAAATAATGCCCCGAGGCTATCGCATGTCGGGTTCCCATGATGACAGGGCGATGCGCGTCCATGACGATCCCTTCTATTTACTCAATTTGCATAGCGAAGGCTGCGGTTTTGAAGCCTCACGGTCAAGGCCAAGCAAATCCCCTCTATTGCTGATACTGCGAACGCGACTAGGCCGACCCAATTTCTTGGATTCGATCGGTTGGTTTGGCGCAGTAAGATACTGAAATTTGAACCGAACTAACGTATAATGGTTTTTTTTCGAAACTTAAATTGTTGGAATGATCCATGGCCTCAGCGAATATCGAAACCTTGGCATTGCAGGTAGCAAAAATTCTTCAAGACCGCGGCGAAACCATTGCGGTCGCCGAATCCTCGGCGGGTGGCCTTGTGTCTGCTGCATTATTGGCCGTTCCGGGCGCATCCGCCTATTTTCTGGGCGGGTCAGTGGTCTATACACGGCCGGCGAAGAGCGCATTGCTCGCCATTCCAGATGCCATCCTCGACGAGCACCGATCAGCATCTGAGCCACATGCGCTGGCGTTGGCCAGAGCGGCGCGTGATCGTCTTGGCGCTGACTGGGGACTCGCTGAAACCGGTGCCGCGGGACCAACCGGCAATCGCTATGGTGATGACGCCGGTCATACATGCGTAGCGATCGCTGGATCAACCGAAGTGGTCCGAACGATCGAAACTGCTGACAGCGACAGAGCCATCAATATGGACAAATTCGCGGAGGCCACGCTTATGTTGGCTTCAGAAATTATAAAATCGGTGTAGTTAAATTTAATCGCGGATTTGCTTGAAACATCTCAGAAACAGTGCGCCCAGTTTATAAAAGGACATTTGCTGCTTCTAGTGCAGCACGTAAGCCCAAATTACCACAATCTCAGTATCAAAATAGAGCTACTTAATAGTGAAAATAACCGGTTGTCGCCGGTTTTTCCGGCCTTTACGTTGGATTTTCTTCGAAAGAATCGCCTATCGTCCAGCAACGAGGCGATACGTATCCCAACAAAGGAACTCCTTTCTTGAAAGCACTCGTAATTGGTGGCACCGGACCCACCGGACCGTTTTTGGTTAACGGGCTGATCGCCCGGGGCTATGATGTCTCAATCCTACACCGGGGCACACACGACAGCGAAGAGATCCCCGCGTCGGTGCCGCGCATCATCGGCGACCCGCATTTCCGGGAGACCTTGGCCGAGGCGCTGGCCGGCCGGGCCTTTGATCTAATAGTCGCGACCTACGGCCGCATCCGTTACGTAGCGGAGGTCGCTGGTGATCATTGCGACCGACTTATTACCATCGGCGGTGCACCGGGCTATCGGGGCGTGCTGCAACCAGAAAAGCTATTCCCAAAAGGGCTGCAAGTGCCCTTACCGGAAGATGCTCCAATGGTGCCAGACATAAACGAATTCCGTTTTGGCTATCTGGTCCGCATCTCCGAAGAAGTAGTGATGAAAGGCCATGCAGCCGGCCATTATAGCGGTACCCACTTTCGCTACCCGGTAGTCTATGGCCCCCGCCAAGTGTCGCACGGGGTTTGGGGCCTGATGCAGCGTTTCGCTGACAAAAGGCCACATATCGTGCTGCCGGAAGGAGGACTAACCCTTACGACGCATGGCTACTCGGAGAATGTGGCGCATGCGGTTCTGTTGGCCGCGCAGGAACCCGAGGTGGCGGCCGGGCAAATATATAATTGCGCTGACGAACGGCAATTCACCCTGGCGCAATGGGTCCAGGTGATCGGCGAGGCGATGGATGGCGAAATCGAGATCGTCAGCGTACCGGATCGCTACGCCTATTCGGCGCGCAGCCTGATGATGTTCTACGGCCCGGCCGATCATCAGATTTTCGATCTGTACAAGGTTAAAGCTGAGCTCGGCTATCGCGATCCGGTCGATCCCGTTGAGGCGCTGCAACGCACTGTAAACTGGTACCGTGAAAACCCGCCGGTGGTGCCAGAGCAGTTCGCAACGGACCTAGCGGAGAACTACAGCATGGAGGATGATATTGTCCCGGCCTACCGTGAGGCTTGCGCCAAGTGGTCAAAGATTGACCATTTCGCCCGCGACTACCACCATTCTTACCCGCACCCAAAGAAGCCGGGATTGTCGAAAGATCATAGAGAGCGGTAGGAAAAACAGCCCTTCAGCCATTTGACTTTCTGACAGAAGAACAGGCACAAACAGTCTGCTATATTGATTGAAATTTATCTGATGGTCCTTTCGCGAATTTTAGCACCCTAGGATCTCGGCGTAGGAACACGCGCTCGCACGATCCGAAGAACTGGCACCAATCAAGACGGTTCTGCCAAATGCTTCACCAATCCCTTCAACATTTCACCAGGCCTCTCCATCACTCAATTCGCCGAAACCGTTCCCGTGTCGTAAGCTTAGCATCTTTGCGTCTAATTAAACTTTGAGGAAACACAGGTGAAAGCACTCGTAATCGGCGGCACCGGACCGACCGGACCGTATCTGATCAACGGGCTAATCTCACTCGGTTACCAAGTTTCGATGATGCATCGTGGCACTCATGACAGCGACGAGATCCCAGTCACTGTACCGCGTATCATCGGAGATCCCCATTTCCACGAGACCCTGACCGAGGCGTTATCCGGCCGACGCTTCGATTTAATCATCGCGACCTATGGACGTATCCGCTACGTAGCAGAGATCGCCGGCGATCATTGCGAGCGACTGATCACCGTTGGCGGCGCTCCCTGCTATCGCGGGATGATACAGCCAGAGCTGCTGTCCCCTGTCGGCATGCCCATTCCGCTGCATGAGGACGCCGAGAAGGTGCCGGATATTGACGAGTTCCGCTTCGGATATCTAGTTCGAATTTCCGAAGAAGCTGTGATGGAAGGCCACGCGGACGGTCGTTACAGCGCAACCCATTTCCGCTATCCCACCGTCTACGGCCCACGGCAAATCACGCCGACAGTCTGGGCGCTGATGCGACGCTTTACGGACAAACGCCCGCATATCGTGCTGCCCGACGGCGGGCTCAGCCTCTCCTCGCGCGGCTATGCGGAAAACGTGGCGCAGGCGGTGCTGCTGGCCGCACAGCAGCCAGAGGCCTCCGCCGGGCAGATTTACAACTGCGCTGATGACCAACAATTTACCTGCGCACAATGGGTGGAAATGATAGGCCGGGCTATGAACAGCGAGATCGAGATCGTCACCGTGCCCGACAAATTCGCATATCCAGCGCGCAGCCTGATGACGTTCTTTGGTCCAGCCGACCACAAATTTTTCGACCTGTACAAGATCAAATCGGAACTCGGTTACCGCGATGCCGTCGCGCCGATGTCAGCTTTGGAAAAAACGGTTTCATGGTACCGCGATAACCCACCGACTGAAACGGATGCCTTCACCCAAACCTTGGCGGAAGACTACGCGATGGAGGATGCTCTAGCTGCCATCTATCACGAAAGCTGCGCCCGCTACGCCACGATCAACCATATTGTGCGCGACTTCCACCACCCCTATCCGCATCCGAAAAAACCGGGCCTGGATCGGGACCACCGAGCGCGTTAGCAGCGAGCGGCACCAAACGATGCGCGACCTCCTCCAGCGTCAGGTGATAACGCCGCTTCTGGTCATTCTGACAATCCAGTCGATCCTGACCTTGGGCTCCTACTCGATTCCAGTCATCGCCAGCGCAGCGGCGGCTGATTTCGGGATCTCCGCCAGTGCCGTGGGAGGAGCGGTGTCAATCGTCTATCTCACAGCGATGATTGTCGGACTTCCGAGCGGCATCTTTATTGCCCGTTTCGGCGCCCAACGCGTTTTTCAAATGATCCTTCTTTGCACGGCCACGGGCGCCGTTTTAATCAGCTTGGCGCATCCCCTCTGGGCTCTGCTCGGCGCAATCGTTATAGGATTTTCGACGGCGCCGATGAACCCGGCCGGTAGCCACGTACTCTCCCGCGTGTCTCCCCCCCGCTGGCAACCGCTTATCTTCTCCATTAAACAATGCGGCACACCGGCCGGCGGCATGCTGGCGGGCGCCCTCCTGCCGCCGCTCATCGTGGCGTACGGTTGGCGGTCTGCGCTTTACGTTATCCCTGCCTGCGTACTTTGCGCACTTCTGATCTCACAGGTCTTCGGGGTCGGGCAGAAAGAGCCAAGGCGCGCCGGAAGCGGTATCACTCTACGGGAGGTGGTCAGCTCACTACGCTTCGTGTGGAACGATCGGCTACAACGCAGTCACGCGTTGGCCGGCATGGTCTTCGCCGGTAGTCAGCTCGCTCTCGCAACCTATCTAATCGTATACCTGTGGCGCGAACTCGGCCTAGCCCCGGAATTGGCCGGTTGGATATACGCGACCCATCATATTTCAGGTATTGCCGCGCGGATACTGCTCGGCTTCGTTGCCGGAAAATGGATCGCAACACGCACCGTCCTGCCGCTCCTCGCCTACATTATGGCAGCCGGTCTGGTCGCAGTCGCCCTTTCCAACGAGAGCTGGCCGGTTTGGGTGTTCTATGGCGTCGCCATTGTACTGGGTATCGGCGGTAATGGATGGGTCGGCCTGTTCTTGTCGGAAATTGCAATCCTAGCCCCTGCCGGCCGTGCTGCGGACACGACCAGCGGTAATCAATTCTTCATGTACGGGGGCATCGTCACGGGTCCGGCTATCGGCAGCTTATTATTGGGTGCCACCGACAGCTATCCGGTACTGTTTCTAACCATCGCAGGAGCGGTCACCTTGGCGGGCGCCGGCCTTTCATTGATGACCCGAAAGTCCTAACTCAGCAAACCATCACGTTGGCGCAATAGCTTACCAGATAGCGCCTCACTGTGCGCTCCGTCATGGATTACTACGATACCATTGACAATGACCGTCTCGACGCCGGTCGGATAGGTATGCGGTTCATCGAAGGTAGCCTCGTCCATGATCGTCTCAGCGTCGAAGATCACCACGTCCGCCGCGTAACCCGCCTGCAGCGTACCCCGTTCTGTCAGTCCCAGCGCAATCGCTGCGTTGCCGGTCATCTTGGCGATAGCCTGCGGTAGGGTCAGGATTCCCTGATCACGGGTATATCGACCCAGTAGCCTCGGAAAGGTCCCGTACAGGCGCGGATGCGGCTTGCCCTGGCCCGTCACGCCGTAGGGGGCGACGCAGGGCCCATCCGAACCCACTGTCATCGACGGCTCCGCCGCGATACGGCGCACGTCATTCTCCGACATACTGCGCACCAGGATGCGGGTCGCGCCCCGGTCGTCGATGATTATGTCAAAAATCGCGTCTAGCGCATCGACATTTCGCCTTTCGGCGATCTCTTCGATGGTCAGACCCGGCTCTGCTGCGCCGTTCGGTGAAATGGCGATGCGAATATCAGCCCAGCTCTCGATGTGGCCAAAATTATTGAATCCCACCTCGGCGATTTTTTACCGTACGCGCGAGCGGACCTGCGGATCCGCCAGCCGCGCCAGCATCGCATCCATACCGCCTTCCTGTAGCCAGGTCGGCAGCAGGAACCGCAGCGGGTTGGTTGCCCAGTCATAGGGGTACTGATCGCAATGCACATCAACGCCACGTTCCCGGGCCTCAGTGAATTGGCCCAACAGCTTGTCTGCCTCGCCCCATTTTCCAGTGCCGCTAAGCTTCAAGTGAGCTACCTGAACGTGGATGCCACATGTTTCGCCTACATCAATTGCCTCCGCGACCGCCTCGTGCACACAGTGGCTCTCGTCACGCACATGGCTCGAATAACGTCCGCCATGCGCCTGCACAACCCTGCCCAAAGCGTGCATTTCTTCCGGCTTGCTGTAGCAACCAGGCGCAGTGAAAAGTCCCGAAGACAATCCGAGAGCCCCGGCCCCAAGGGCCTCGGCAAGCATTGCCTGCATGTGCTGCAATTCGCCCTCAGTGGGGTCGCGGTCCTCCATGCCCATCGCCATGATACGCAGCGTGTTGTGCCCAACCTGCATAACGGTATTCACGGATATGTCCGGCCACACATCCATATAGCGGGTGAAGTCGGTTTCCTCAAAGGGCAGCCAGGGGGCACTGCCGGAGAGGTAGTCACGCAACATCTCGACCTTATCTGGCAGGGCCGGCGCAACGGAGAATCCGCAATTTCCGACCACCTCGGTCGTCACGCCCTGTCTAATCTTGCATTCGGCCTTCGGGTTTAACGGCAATGTAAAATCGGAATGGGTATGAATGTCGATAAAACCCGGTGCGACGATGCGACCGTGAACGTCGATCACCCGCTCGGCACTGCCACTGTAATTTTCCTCCACTGCCGATATTCGGCCGTTCCGGATCGCCACGTCGGCGGTGCGCTCTGGAGCCCCGGTACCGTCGATCACGGTGCCATTTTTGATCAGAATATCGTCCATTGCGGTGTCCTACGTTTAAGAGAGGGTACCGCGCCTACGCCGCTTTGATCCAGACTGCCGTGTCATGGAATACCGCGCCACCATTCGGTGGGCCCGGTTCGGCACTGGTCAGAGTGTTTATGCCCTGACCATCGATGTAGGCGGTGTTGGGCCATAAGCTCTCCACCACCACTACATTGCACTGCAGACCAGCGAATGCCTCGACATGCAGATTGACGACACCGCGCTTGTTGCCCATGCGCACTGCCTGGCCATCCACCAAACCTAGCGCAGCGATATCATCCGGATGCATCTTCACCTTCGGCCTGACTTCGCGCTTGATAGAGGTCGGGGTTTCGTTAAAAGAACTGTTGAGGTAGTTGCGGGCCGGCGCGGTGACCAGACGGAAAGGCCTCTCGTCATCCGCGCAGTCTATATTGTTAACATGATCTGGGTATTTCGACATTGCTTCGTTGTCGGCGCCAACACGGCTCCAATCCGGCGCAAAGTGAAATTTTTTGTCCGGTGTAGCGAAGCCATTCAGGAAGTGCGCCTCATCGAAGGGGGCAGCGCAATCGATCCATTTATCCCCGGC
The DNA here is from genome assembly GCA_002717185.1 of Rhodospirillaceae bacterium. Next base: position 6,239 of record PBDC01000088.1, on the reverse strand, counting down.
CCAAACCTCATCAGCGCTGGGTAGGCCGGAGAGGCTCAAAGTTTCGTCGATGATTTCCCACTCCGTCATGTCAAAGCCACGATGTTCACCGCCCAACATTTTCGCCAGGTTCGTCAACACCCAATGGTTCGGTCGGCACTCCGCATAGGGCTCAATCACCGGCTTGGACAGCATCAGAAGCGAGTGCCCGCCACCGGTGTACATGTCCGTATGTTCCAGGAACATGGTCGCTGGCAGCACGATATCCGCCATGGCCGCCGTCTCCGTAAGGAACTGTTCATGGACGCAGATAAATAAGTCCTCGCGCGAAAAGCCTTGCCGCACCTTGGTCTGGTCCGGTGCAATCGACATGGGGTTAGTGTTCTGCACAAACAATGCATCCACGGGAGGGCCGTCGCCCAACGCCTCCTTCTGGCCCAGCAGGATCGCACCGATCTGCGGCATGTCGAGACCACGAACCGATGGGTCTGCCACATCGAGCCCGTCAAGCAACGTGCGGTCCAGCTTGTACATGCCGGAGTTGCTATACAGAGCACCACCGCCCTTGTGCTGCCAGGCACCGGTGACCGCTGGAAGGCAGGTCACCGCATGCATTTGTGCAGCTCCGTTGCGCGACCGGGCGAACCCGTAACCGCAGCGGATATAGGATCGCTTGTTGCCTCCATAAAGGCGGGCAAACGCGACGATCTGCTCCACCGGTACGCCGCTAATGTCTGCTGCCCATTCCGGTGTCTTCGTATCCAGATAGGCTTCAAAGTCTGGGCTGTAGTCTGTGTACCGCGCCAAATATTCACGATCGGCGAAACCTTCCTTGAACAGGACATGCATCATCGCAGTAGCCACCGCACCATCGGTGCCGGGCCTCACCATGACATGCATATCTGCCTGCGCCGCCGTGCCGGTGCGGTACGGATCAACCACAACCAGCTTGGCGCCCCGTTTGCGGGCGTTCGCCACATGGGTCATCACATGGACTTGAGTGTTTACCGGGTTACCGCCCCAGATAACAATCAAGTCGGACTCGTCCATTTCGCGCGGATTCACGCCACGCTTAACGCCGGTGCCTGCCTCCCAGCCTGCATCTGGTAACCAGGTACAGATCGAACCCATGTGTCGCGAAAGCTTAAGAACGTTACGAAACCGGCTGATACCATGCCGCTGGATCTGCCCCATCGTCCCGGCAAAATCGTAGGCCCAGACCGTCTCCGGCCCATGCCGTTCGATCGCTTTGGACAGCCCCATGGCTACAGCGTCCATCGCATCGTCCCAGGACATGGGCTCGAAAGCAGACCGATCACCCCGAGCGCCAACTCGCCGCAGCGGAACCCTCAATCGGTCCGGATGGTGCACCCGTTCGTTATATCGCGCGACCTTGGCGCATACGACGCCAGCGTGATAGTCGCTGCGCGTAGCGCCATAGACACGTTTGATGGTGTAGTCATCGATCCGCTCAACTTCGATCGGACATTGGCTCGGACAATCGTGCGGGCAAACCGAATGTAGCCGTTCCGCAACAAGATTCGCTGTATCAGGCATAATACAAGGGTACCGTGCCTGAATTTCTGGAGCAACGATGCATTCAATTTCATTCCGTGCCGTAATCAAAGAGAATAGTGTGAAGTATAAAACATAGCTTCCCGAGGGCGATCATGACCGAACCATACTGCGGAGTCTTTCCTGTCGTCCCCACGACCTTTTCGGAATCTGGCGCACTCGATCTCGACAGTCAGCGTCGAGTACTGGACTGCATGGTCGATCAAGGCAGCGACGGTATCTGTATCCTGGCGAACTATTCCGAGCAGTTCCTGCTATCGGACGAAGAACGTGCGACCCTAGCAGATGTATGTCTGAAGCATATCGGCGGAAGGGTGCCGGTAATCGTCACATGCTCTCATTTCTCGACGCAAATCGTCATCGAGCGAGCGTGCGATGCCGCGACACGCGGTGCTGCGATGATAATGCTGATGCCTCCTTATCACGGAGCCGCTCTAAAAGGCTCTGAACAAGGCACTTATGAACAGTTCGCACGGGTCAGCGATGCTGCCGGTATCCCGATCATGGTTCAGGATGCACCATTGAGCGGCGTGAACCTTTCAGTGCCATTCATGGTAAAACTGGCAACCGAAATCGAGGAGGTGCGATACTTCAAAATTGAGACACCGATGGCGGCGGATAAGCTACGATCGCTAATTGCGGCTGGCGGCGATGCCATCGAAGGACCGTTCGACGGGGAGGAAGCGATCACGTTGATGGCAGACCTCAACGCGGGTGCCACCGGGACTATGCCAAGCGCCCTGCTGCCGGACCTGTTGAAACCGTTGGTCGCAGCGCACCGCGTCAATGACATAAAGGAAGCGGCTGAAGAGTATGCTCGACTGTTGCCGCTGATCAATTTCGAGAACCGACAATGCGGTCTGCGGGCCTGTAAAACGGTATTCAAGGAAGGCGGCGTAATAGCTTCCGATCATGTCCGCCACCCGATGCCTCAGCTCGCACCGGAAACGCGGAAACAGTTGTTGGACCTGGCCGCACAGTTGAACCCTGTCGCGTTTCGCTGGGGACGCTAAGCCACTACTACTCTTTTAGTAAGTGGTTCGCGGCTAAAATGCGGCGAAATTTCTTCTGCTAATCTGCTAATCTGCTAATCTGCTAATAGAAAGGCGGTCACGGCGGTTTGTTCACCGAAAACCGGTTCCTGGATACCATTATCTTTCATCACCCATACTTAGCTGCCTGTTTCGTGCGGCCGCTATGCGAACAATCGAAGAGGATCGTCTAACGCCTAATTCGCCTCTATGATTTGCCAATCAGTCCACTGCTGGCGAGAATAGTACAGAAACATTGGACAGACGGCGCCGCACCCCAAGGCATCCGCGACCGGTTGGTTCGGTACCCGGAAGCCGATAAATCGGACGGTACGTGCAAAACACTTGCGAGAGAGGAACGCAATTATGGACGGCAACAGCTTACCAACTATGGCCCCAGCGCTCGACGGCATCAAAGTGCTCGACTTCACCCAGTTCGAAGCAGGTCCATCCTGCACCCAGGCGCTAGCTTGGATGGGTGCAGAAGTTGTCAAGGTCGAGGAACCTAAGCGCGGCGAGCCCGGCCGGTGGGGTTTCAGTAATCGCGCGGATGCAGATGCCCATTACTTCATTTTTTATAACACCAATAAAAAGGGCATCACCTGCAATATGAAGTCACCGGAAGGCAAGGCACTCATTGAAAAAATGGTGCAGCAGGTAGATGTTGTAATCGAGAACATGGCACCGGGTACTTTTGCCCGGCTCGGCTTTGACTACGAGCGGCTAAAGGAACTCAATCCGCGAGTTATTTTTGCTCAAGTCAAAGGCTTCTCCCCGGAAGGACCGCACGCAGACTATTTGTCCTTCGATATGATCGCCCAAGCTACGGGTGGCACCTTCGCCATCAACGGCATGCCTGATCAGCCACCAATCCGCCCAGGCGCCACGATGGGCGATACGGGTACCGGCATGATGTTAAGCATGGGAATTCTCGCCGCCCTATTCCAAAGGGTCACCACAGGCGAAGGCCAACACGTCCAAATTGCCATGCGCGATGCCATGGTGAACTATAGCCGCACAGCGATGAGCCGCCAGGCGCAGCGTGAAGACGGTTCACTGTTGCCGCGTGGGGGCAACGATGTCATTGGTACGGCCCCCGGCGGCCTCTATCCCTGCGCACCGGGTGGGCTCGACGATTGGGCCTATATCTTCACTTCCCGCGGCAATGAAGAGCACTGGAAACGGCTGTGCAAAGCGATTAACCGAGAGGATTTGCTCGACGACCCGCGCATGAAGGATGGCGGTACCCGTTATGAAAATAAGGCCTTAGTTGACAAAGCGATCTCGGATTGGACATCAAAGCATACCAAGCGCGAAGTCATGGAGACCATCGCAAGCGCCAAGGTGCCTTGCGGTGCAGTCCTCAACATGCGGGAACAACTCGACGACGAGGACCTGCACCAGCAGGGCATCATGGCAAAGATAGATCATCCCGTACGCGGCGAGATGATCGTTCCTGCATCGCCAATCCAGATGTCCAATAGCAAGGTCGACGTTACAACTGCCCCGCTGCATGGAAGCAGCAATGAGGAGGTCTATGGTGAATGGCTCGGCTATTCTGCGGAAGAAGTCGCCAAGATGCGCGAGGACAATATTATTTAGTCCATCATCGCGCGATATTTCGGAAACGGCGGCGTGCAGCTCCAACGGACCGGGTAGGTCCGTAGGAGCGACGCTACCATTATCCCAGCAAGTTCTCGCAACTCGAAGCCGGACTTGGCAAGGCGCAGGATATTATCGGCCGCGAGATTGTCTAAAACGTCATGGTTCATGGATGTAACCTGGAGCCGCGTGATAATATTACTGCCAGCCTGAAGGAAATTGCTGCTTTTCTGCTGCAATGAGCGAAATCAGGATGCCCTAAAATCGATTTATTTAGAATAATCCGATGGCACTCTCGTTTTCAAAGTCGCGCGACGAGGCTTTTCAGAGATGTATCCTGAAATGAGCCCACCAGCTGTCCGGGCACCGCAATGGGTCGTTCTGCGCCAGTTTATTACCAGACATCGAACTGACCCACATCCAGACCAAGTTGGCTCGCGCGGATCATTGATAATTCCGTTATACTGACGAACCCAAAGGTGATTATAACAAGACGAGTTGCGCGCTGCTGTCGCGTTTAAAAAATCGAGCAAAATGGCAGAAGAGGCATCAGGGGATCAAATTTTATGTATCACGATAAACGTGGGGTGGCCTTCACAGCGTCTAGCCAGGAGGCGGTCGACGCCTTTGATGCCAGTGTCGACGAATTTCTCGCATCAGGTCGGGATGCAGCCCGCCTCTTGAAACGTATCGGCCAAGTAGATCCCGACATGATTATGGGCCAAGTACTGCGCGGCTATTTCTATCGCCTACCGGCGTTGCCGCATCTGGCAGCCATGAGCGCGGAAGCATTGGAAGCAGCGGAGAAATTGGCACCAAGTGCAACAGACCGGGAACGCAAGCACGTTGCCGCGCTCGCTGCTTGGTGCCGAGGCGATATTCGGGGCATGAATGCAATATGGGAGACCATACTGGTCGACCAACCGCACGACATACTCGCCCTGCGCATCGCCCATACCATGCATTTCTTTCTGGGCGACCTTGCGCAGATGCGCGATTCGATGGCCCGCGTCATGCCGCGCTGGGACGAAACGGTGCCGGGATACGGATACGTGCTAGGCTGCCGCGCCTTCTCATTAGAGGAAAACCACGACTTCGTGCAGGCGGAGCCCCTCGGCAAACGCGCTGTCGAAATTAATGAAAACGACATTTGGGCGGGCCACTGTGTCGCCCACGTGCTGGAGGGAATGGGCAGACGCCAGGAAGGTATCGAGTGGATCGACGACCACGAAGAAGCCTGGCAGAAACGCGGCATCTTCGCCCATCACATGTGGTGGCACCGCGCTTTGCACTATCTGGAACTAGAACGCTTTAACGACGTGCTCGACGCCTACGATCGACAATTCTGGAAGGAACCTTCGCAGGACAATACCGACATCTGCAATGCCTCCAGCATGCTAATGCGATTCGACATGCTGGGCCTCGATGTGGGCAACCGCTGGGACTCGATAGCCGAGGTCAGCGCTGAGCGAATCGACACACGGTTGCGACCATTCAATGACCTTCATTACATCATGGCACTCACTATGAGCTGCCGCCGCGCAGAGGCGGAAGCTATGCTCGGCTCTATGCGTGACTTCGCTGCGGAGAACGCCGACAAAGGCGTGACGATCGCCGAGACCTATCGCGACGTCGGTATCCCGGTCGCCGAGGCAATCCTTGCCCATGGCGCTAAGGACTATAGGAAGGTCGTCGAGATCATGATGTCAGCGCGCTACCGGATGTTACCGCTCGGTGGCAGTTGGGCGCAACGCGATGTTTGGGAACGCATGCTCGTTCACGCAACTCTGAAGGACGGACAACAAAGCCTGGCCCGTGTCCTACTCGCGGAACGAACTGATATGGCGCCAACCAGCGGTCCAAACTGGAATATGTATGCAGAAGCGCTAGACGCCTGCAACGAAACGGCAGAAGCCGAAAGCGCTCGTGCCAAGGGCGCCCAACTGTTAGCCGCGTAAGCACCATGATTGCCGATGATCGCCGTATCCTGCGCGACGTCTTCGGCTTCGAGGATTACCGTGAGGGTCAGGAACCCGTCGTCCGCGCGCTACT
>PBDC01000087.1 GCA_002717185.1 Rhodospirillaceae bacterium | reverse complement strand
TATCTAGCTAAGTACACTGATTTTGGCGAGGATGTCCTCGATCACCTGGCGAGTAAATCCCCTGATTGGGCAGCAGAAATTACAGGTCTGACAGTCGAAGAGATCACATCATTCGCTAAGCTATATGGCCGAACCCAGAGGAGCTACATCAAGTTTGGCGTTGGCTTCACACGCAGCCGCAATGGCGCGACAAGTATGCATGCTGCCAGTGCTCTACCGTCCGTTACCGGCGCTTGGCAGTATCGAGGGGGCGGCGCCTTTTGGGGCAGCTTCGACATATGGAACCTTGATACCAGGCTCGTTAATGCCGAGGACAAAATCGACAATGTGACCCGGATGTTAGACCAGTCGCGTATCGGCGCAATTTTGAATGGTCAGCAAGACGCCTTGGCAGGCGGACCACCGGTCGCGGCTATGCTTATTCAGAATTCAAATACCGCGTTGGTCGCGGCCGATAGCGCGGCAGTGCGACGTGGTTTGGCTCGCGATGACTTATTCGTTTGCGTGCATGAACATTTCATGACGGCTACGGCACGGTATGCCGATATTTTGTTGCCGGCATCGATGTTCCTGGAAGTGGACGACATCTACAAAGGTTGGGGCCATACGGCGCTTACGATCGGACCGCGTGTATTGGACCGTTATGAGGATTGCCGCAGCAATCTGGAAGTTGTCAACGCGCTAGCGAAGCGTCTTGGGTCTAACCACCCAAGCTTAGAAATGTCTTCAGAAGAGCTTGTTGATGTGACGGTAGAGGCGTCAAATCTTGGCGATTTGTCGGTGATCAAAGAACGGGGTTGGGTTGATTGCGCGCCGTCTTTTGAGGACGCTCATTTTCTTAGCGGCTTCCGTCATGCTGACGGCCGCTTTCATTTCAAGCCGGACTGGTCGGCGATTGGTCCCTATCATTCGGGCATGCCCGCAATCGTTGATCATTGGGATGTGGTCGACACTGTGGGCCCGGATCGACCATTGCGTTTGGTCACGCCGCCACCTCGGACGTATCTAAATAGTTCGTTCACGGAAACGCCAGGATCAAAAAAGCGCGAACAACGACCGACGGCGATTATCCACCCGTCGGATGCACAGCTTTACAATGTAGCGGACGGAGACATGGTAAGGCTCGGCAACGCGCGAGGTGATGTCGTTATGAGCGCGAAGATTTCTGATACAGCCAAACAAGGTGTCGTAATAGCCGAAGGAGTATGGCCGGATGATAACTTCGAGCAAGGTATTGGCATCAATCTACTGATTGACGCTACCCCGGTTCCGCCCGCCGGCGGCTCGGCATTTCACGACACAGCCATTTGGTTGCGCGCAGAGGCTATGCAAGATGCAGCAGACTGAGGGCAGCTTCGGAAAACTTACGCAAAAGCCGTTGGTCTCGGGCTGTTATCACCGAGCGACATCATCTCATGGGCCAATTTTTCCATGAGATCTGTCTGAAGGCGCACAGCTTCCGGTAATCCGAAGAGGTTGTGCATTTCCGCTGGGTCTTCGGCACGATTGAACAGTTCGCCATGCTTAAGGCCGTCATATATGGTCAAACGCGCCGTATCCGTAATTAGGGTGCGCATGCGGAGTGAACGCCCAGTATGGACCATATCGTGCACCTGGTCTTCTTCTATCAATATAGTTTCGCGCAGTGTTTCGTTGGGATTGTCAAGCAAGGGGGTTAAGTCGTGGCTTTGCATGCCGTGATACGGCTCGACACCGGCTAGAGATAATATCGTTGCGGCAAGATCGATCGATCCGACCAGGCTTTCGCAAATGCCGCTCGCGTGTCCTGGACGTTTCACGAGTAGAGGAATGCGTGTACAGCCGTCGTAATGCATGGCACCTTTCAGCATCATGCCATGGTCACCGAACATATCTCCATGATCTGACGTAAAAATTACGATGGTATCGTCCAACAGACTGGTCTCTTCGAGGGTTTGGAAAATTTGGCCTACTGCATCGTCGACCATGCTGATCATGCCGTAGGCCTTCGCTGCCATCTCGCGATATTCCGCTTCGGTGGGTGAGAACGGATTGACGTGCGCCCTCAGCGGTTGACCTTGTTTGCGTTTCATCCGCTGGTATTGCGGCGTCGAGCGTTCATGAGGGTCGTGAAAGCTGGCGGGAAGCGGGATGTCGGCAGGGTCGTACATGTCGTAATATTTGCCGGGCGGCGTAAATGGATGGTGGGGGTCCGGGTAAGAGCAGACCGCGAAGAAAGGCGAACCGGTTTGGGTTGTCGCATAATGGTTTAAATAATCTTGGGTTCTCTCCGTGATATAGGTCGTGGGATAAACCTCTTCCGGCACCGAGGTGCGCCAGACGTGATGCGATGGCTGAGATACTTCAATGGCGTTCGCGGCACCGCGCAAGTCCGCTAGGTCAAAGCCCCGCTCTCGGGCCCAATGAAAATAGTGGCCTGTGCAGCCGTCAGAATGCCCTACCGATAGGTCGACGTGTGCGAAACCATAATAGTCGTCAGGCATCGCGACCTTTTCAGACATGTGTCGATTTGCGTTTTCATATAGATCCCAGCCATCCGGCAAATTTTCCGCGCGAGAATCGAGTGGTGGCAGGTCGGGAAGTGCACGGGCTAGCTGCTCGGGCGAGCTTCCCATATTCTGGAGGTGACATTTTCCGATGTGGGCCGTTCGGTATCCTGCATCGCGCAGGCTGCGCGGAAAGGTTCTCGCCCGTGGGTCGAGGGGTATGCCGTTGTAGCGCGTACCGTGTAGTGAGGGCATGCGCCCGGTAAAGATCGTCGAACGGTTTGGCATGCAAATTGGATTGGAAACATAGGCCTTGTCGAAACGCATCGATTGCGCCGCTAATGCGTCGAGATAGGGGGTGCGCACCTGTGAGTTGCCGCCGAAGCCAGTGAAATCCGGTCGGTGCTGGTCAGTCATGATAAGCAGGATGTTTGGGCGTTGGGTCACTAAATTCAGTCCGAAATTGTTCGTTGGCGACCAGTTAGCAGATCTTTTTTCTGCTTACGGCCGTTCCAAAATTTATGCAGGTATTTAGTTATCTTGGGTTTTTGATGTTATCCGTCGTCATTGAGGCAAGTGCCCATAGGCTCGGTCTGTCCAGTAGCCGAACGACAATTGCAAGCATGCCAAATACAAGAAGACATGGGCGGCTTGGGAGGCATTAGGGACATAATCTGCCTATTTGTTGACGTGTTCCGCATCGCCAAGTCCGATCCTTATTTGGAATCTTCTTTGGGAGCGATATTTGGAATGCCCTGCATCAACCCTTCTGGCACCATGCTGATAAGTTCATCGACCGTGAACATACCATTGTCATCCTGCTTGAAGATTGAACGAGCTTCTTCACCAAAATAGTAAGTATGGATTCGCGATCGCTCTGCATGGAAGATCTGACCGTTAACATCCTCTGCCGCATCTGTTGCTAGGTAGGCGACCATTGGAGCGACAAATTCTGGACCTGGCATCGCCATGCGGGCGTCATACTGCGCCTGGGTCAGCAAGCCCGCATCGAGGCGTCGTTTCCATCCAGCGATGACGGCGTCATTTACGGTCATCCGTGTTGCTGCCATCGGGCACATCGCGTTCGCCGTGATGCCATAGCGGCCACACTCGCGTGCGATAGATCGGGTCAATCCGATGATGCCCGCCTTAGCGGCCGAATAATTGCACTGGCCAACGGCGCCTTTGAAGGCGTCAGACGAGAAATTGATGATGCGGCCGTATCGCTCGGTGCGCATCACTTTCGTTGCGTGATGGCACATGTTCCAGTGGCCTTTGAGGTGAACTGAGATCACCTGATCAAAATCGTCTTCTGTCATATTCCAGATCATGCGCTCTCGCAGCATACCAGCGACATTCACTAAAATGTCGATCTTGCCAAATGTATCGACGCAGCTTTTCACCATACGACCGGCGTTGGCGTAATCGGCTACGGAATCATAATTTGCCATGGCGGTGCCACCCGCAGCTTTGATCTCCGCCACGACTTCATCTGCCGGCTTATCTTCAGTCACTTCGCCGCTGCGCCCGACACCGGGATCATTTACAACAACACTGGCGCCTTCTTTGGCGAGGAGCAACGCGACTTCCTTGCCGATGCCGCGGCCGGCACCGGTGACGATGGCAGACTTCCCTTCTAGATTCATTTGTTGCTCCTTACGCAAGATTAAAGTTTTAGAGAGTATTTTGCCGATGGCGTGAATGTTTACGAATGGCCCTGCCAGGTTTCCCCGAGTGGATTTAGCCGAATGCCGGAACGCAATCGTTGCCACGGCAAATTCGCTGGGTCAGCGATCATAGGGCCGGGAGCGGCGCAAACGAGAATTTCCTCTGCAATAGGCGCGAAGTCGGCGCGGAAATGAACCGAGCTTTTGTTGACCAGGATGTTCTGATCAGTTGGTTCAATACCTATAAAGCGATACATGGCCTGATCAGCTAGTTGGACTTTGTTGCAGGCCAGGACAACCTGAGTGCCGCCTATTTTCACGCAGGCTGAGGGTCCGAGATTGAACTCTGCGCCCTTATAGAAAGGTCCGGTAGCATCAAAACGCCCATCATGCAGTGCTGCTACGGTGTATAACGCCTCGAATGGTTCGTCGCCATCGAAACCGGAATGGCCGCCAAAAGTTAAATTTACCTCTGCACCCACGCCAGCCCGATGAGCGATTTCGGCTGCGGTCGGGTCTATCATTAAGCCCAGTGCGGCTTTTTCCGCTCGGTTCTTGATCAGCGCGCTAAGCATCCCAGCGGTATTGCTGTCGCCGCCAGCGCCAGGGTTGTCTTGTGTGTCGGCGATGACGATGGGTCGGGGTGCAGAAACTGCAAGGCGCATGGCTTCCTGCACACCGCTGTCGGGATCATAAATAGTCCCGGCGAATTCAGCTTCCAGGTTGTTAACGTCGCCGGCCAATTGTTGGCAGGTAGTTCTTGCTGCTTCTTCCGTCCAGCCGTAAGTGAATACAGAAGGGCCACAATTGTGTATGTCCGCAGCAGGGAAACCGGGGGTGAAAGAAGCGTGTAGGACATCGCCTTGCTCCATTTCAGCTAGGCGTTGGTAGAGGCCTTGGGCAGGCTGCATCATGGTGCATTGCCAGTTCAGCGGAATAAGGAATGGTATTTGCTGAAAGGCTTTTGCGGGTTTCTCTCCCCGCAGCATTATTTCATGCAGAAGGCGGGCCGTGCGCGCACCCGTGTCTGCCATATCGACATGGGGGTAGGTTCTGTAGGCGACCATTAGATCGGCGTGAGAGATCATCTCCGGCGTTGTATTGCAATGCAGGTCTAAACTAGCGACCAGGGGCATGTCTGGCCCAATTTGTTCGCGCACGCGACGCAGCAGTTCGCCTTCTCCGTCTTGTAAATGCTCGGTCACCATAGCGCCGTGCAGACAAAGGTAGACAGCGTCGATGGGTGGGCCGCTTTTCAAGCCATCTATGATTAACCTGGCAATGTGCTCGAATGCATGTTCTGTCACTACGTCCGATGGCGACGCAGCACCCCAGGTAAGAGCTGTGACATGGTGGTCTAGCGCTTCAATTTGCTCGACAAATCCGGCTATCGGCAGGTTCTTTCCCTTTACTCGTGGAAACAGGTCCGGCCCGGTTGTGAGGGGGGGGCGGCTGCCGCCAGTTGTAAAAGCGTCCAAGCCTGCTTTCGTTGGCGCGAAGGTATTCGTTTCGTGCTGAATTCCTCCTATGGCGATGAGCGCCATAATATGTCTCCCTTAGGTTGACCGAACGTCTCAGTGAAATAGCGTTCCGCCGTTAACGTTATAGGCTTGCCCTGTAATCATTGGTGCGTCATCCGAAGATAAGAACGCGATCAGATTTGCCACATCTTCGGATTCGACAATACGCCCAAGAGGGTTTGCCTGACCGAGTTGTTCCACGAGTTGCGCACGGTAGGTTTCTAACGGAATACCTTGCTCATCGGCTGTGGCTTGTTCCTGATAGCTCAATCTATCCGTATTAACACTGCCGGGACATACGGCGTTGACCGTAATTTTGTGTGGCGCCAGGTCAAGCGCGGCGCATTGGGTTAAGCCCAGGAGGCCGAACTTTGTGGAGGAATACGCACTGCTAGTAGCCTTGCCGCGCTTTGATGCATCCGAGGCGGTATTAACGATACGTCCGCCTTGACCTCGTTCAATCATGTGGGGTGCCGCATATTTTATAGCTAGGTATACGGCGGTGAGGTTTATGTCGAGAAAGTGATGCCATTCTGCTTCGTCTAACTCCCAAACCGGGACCCGGTCTTTGCCGATGATCGCCCGCGCGTTGTTAATCAGAATATCGATTTTGCCAAATTGACTGATGACTTCGTCGATGAGATCTCGGATTTCCACACTTTTAGACAGGTCGCAAAAAATCGTTGTACATTTATGCCCGTGCTTGCGCGCTTCTTTAGCTACGCTTTCTATCCCGCGCCATTGTTCGCCGCGTTCCTGCGGTGGTAAATCAGTTTGTGGTCGTGCGAAATCGGTTATCGCGAGATCGGCACCGAGAGCTGCCAGCTTGAGAGCCGTAGCGCGGCCAATTCCTTTGCGACCACCGGCACCGGTAATCAACGCGACTTTACCTTTTAGACTCGACATTTTTGCCTCCGTTGCTCGCGCGGTGCCACCTTAGGCTTCGAAGTGACGGACACCGGGCGTGCAGACTTTCTGCAACCACGATCACGAAAGTCATTATTAGCATGAAGGATTTTCAGCACATAATTTACGAAACTAAGGCGGGTAGGTGATGGATTAAGTTGAATAGGACTAGAGGACAGAAGGCGCTTTCCATACCATTATTAGCAGAACCGAATGCAACCTCGTGGTCCTTTAATAACAATAAGTAAGCGCAATGTAAGATCTTCCGCGGTGCGGGCTTCTAATTTCCTCTGAATACAATTTTAGATCATGTTTGATCGATCTAGCGGGTTGCGAGACGAAATCGGCAACTTCGTTGATGCTCCAAATCAGTGCGACGGGATAAAAGGTTTTACGTTTTAAGCATGGTATCCAGTATCCTTCGAATTCCTAGAGAAATTAAGGACGCAATATGACCCATGGAATGGTGTGTGCGCCGCAGCCGGAAACGGTCGATGCAGGATTAGATGTATTACGAGGTGGCGGCAACGTCATGGATGCGGCGATAGCGGCAGCGTTGGTGCAGACCGTAGTTGACCCGCAAATGTGCGGGATCGCTGGGTTCGGTTCGATGCAAATTTATTGTGCTGATACCGGCGAACACACCTATATCGATTTTCACGGCAGGGCGCCGTTATCAACACGGCCGGATATGTGGGAACATTTGATCGTTCGTGAATGCGATGATGGTTTCGGCTTCGTTCTTAAAGGCGAAGTCAACGAAATCGGTTACACTTCGATGACCACGCCGATGACGTTAAAAGCATTTGCCGAGGGGTTAGAGCGATTTGGGACGCGGCCCCTCGATGAATTGATCCAGCCGGCGATCGCGTATTGTGAAGAAGGTTTCACGGTTCGTCCCAAGGTTCACGGGTTTTGGCTGCAGCCAGCGCAGAACGGCCGTATCGAGCGAATTCGGGTCACCAATGAATTTCCGGCAGCTGAGAAGATTTATAGAAAAGCAGACGGCAGCCTCCATAACGTCGGGGACATTCTTAAAAATCCAGATATGGGGCGTACCTACCGTCGTATTGCTGAAGTCGGTGTCGAGGATTTTTATACTGGTGAAATTGCCGCGACAATCGATGCTGACATGCGGGCTCACGGTGGTCACATCACGCTGGAAGACTTGGCGCAATGCGAGACGGAAACCAACGAACCGCTGCGGGGCAGGTATCGCGGGTTCGAGGTGGTGACCAACCCGCCGCCAGGTGGTGGCCTGATGGTTCTTGAAATGCTGAATATCCTCGAGAACTTTGACCTTACGTCGATGGGTTTCAACTCAGCTGAATATGTGGCCACTGTTGCGGAAGCGATGAAAATCGCCACCGTCGATAAGGATACACGCATGGGCGATCCGCGCTTCGTTGATATTCCCATGGAAGAGCTCATGTCGAAAGACTATGCGGCGACCTTAGCATCACGTATTCGGAGTGGAGAAAAGACCTCTGTGACGCGGCTGAATGCTGGTGCGCCTGAAAGCAAAGATACAACACATATTTGCGTCGCTGATGTTCGAGGCAATGTCGTCAACATGACGCACTCACTGGGGTCTAGTTCGGGTGTCATCACGGAAGGGCTTGGCTTCATGTTTAACAACTGCGCCATGGTATTTGACCCGCGACCGGGGCAACCGGGATCCTTGGCACCCGGGAAAGCCCGATTTACAGCTCTGTGTCCAACGATGCTGATGCGCTCGGGAAAGCCCTATCTGGCTCTGGGAGCACCTGGCGGTACGACCATTACGATGGGCGTATTACAAACTATCCTTAACGTAGTTGATTTCGGTATGAGTGCTCAGGAAGCCGTTTCCGCGCCGCGCTTTTGTGCTTTATCGGACACGATTGAACTGACTAACCGCATTTTACGTTCAACGGAAAAGGACCTACAGGCGCGTGGTTATCCTACAATGCGCTACGCCGTCAGTTACGCGACCCCGCTTGTGCATGCGATACGAATTCGCGACGGTAAATTAGATGGCGGAGCTGATCCAGCTGGCGACGGTATGGCAGCCCAAATCTAGGTAAGTGGCATTTTATGAGCTTTTTCTTGGATGGTCGTGCGTATTAACGCGGGAGCTTGGAAATGGATGGATGAAATGGTCACGCGAGAGATCCTCGTCGTGGCTTTCACCTCCGTTTTTCACTTGAGCTAATGCTACACAGGTAAAATGATTTCATCGTCAATTTGCGTTTCATCTGCGCGGCGCAGAGGTGCTGCAGCGGCATCTCTGGTGCGTTGAAATTTAATGCCTAACTATCCATGACCTTTCTGTAAGGGGAAGACTAAGATCACAGGCACGGTTTATGGGGAACGCAGAAACTTTGAAAGACAATTCTTGAAACCCGTTAACCTCTGTACGATTTAACTGTGGAGTGCACTTTCATGTTACAGTGCATGCACTGTAGAGCTGTTTAAACAAATGAGTAAATGGTTTGTGTGTACCCTGCTGTTGCTCGATGTTTGACCGATGTAACCCAGAGAGAAATCAAAATGGATATGGAAATACCGAGACTTACCACTCTTTCTCATGGTGGTGGTTGAGGCTGTAAGGTAGCACCGTCGGTGCTTAACGACATCCTTTCTAAACTGCCGCCGCAGGCGGCAAATCCAGCGCTGCTTATTGGTCATGAAACTGGCGATGATGCTGCGGTATTCAAAATCAACGATGAGCAAGCCGTTGTTGCGACGACCGATTTTTTCATGCCGATAGTTGACGATCCGTATGACTATGGGCGCATAGCAGCCACAAATGCGTTGTCTGATGTCTACGCTGTCGGTGGGACGCCAATCATGGCATTAGCTATTGCTGCAATGCCAATGAACCAGATGCCACCGGATATGGTTCAAAAAATCTTATCTGGTGGCGCCCAAGTTTGTGCAGACGCGGGTGTGCCGGTTGCCGGCGGACATACGATTGACGCGGTAGAACCAATTTATGGTCTGGCCGTCGTCGGTTTGGTGCATCCGGATCGTATCAAGAGAAATTGCGAAGCCAATGCTGGCGACGATTTAGTCCTTGGAAAAGCGCTTGGAGTTGGCATCCTTGGAGCAGCGATGAATAAGGACGAACTCGATTCGGATGGCTATCGCCAGATGGTAGATACGGCGACTAAACTGAATGCTGTTGGAGCGGAACTTGCCAAGCTACAAGGTGTTCATGCACTCACAGATGTAACTGGGTTTGGGCTGGTTGGTCATCTTATTGAAATCTGCCAAGGATCAAATGTTACAGCTAAAGTTGATTGGAACGAATTACCGATCCTGCCGGCGGCAGCTGACTACGCGGAGCGCGGATACAACACCGGTGCTGCTGGCCGCAACTGGCAAAGTTTTGGACAGAATGTGACGCTTCCAGATAACCTTTTAGATTGGCAGAAAAACATTCTAGCCGACCCGCAAACAAGCGGTGGATTAATGTTGAGTTGTGCACCTGAAAGGACAAACGACGTTTTAGAGCTGTTTAGGGTAAATGGTTTCGCAGACGTCACTGTAATCGGAAAAATGGGCGATGGCGCGCCACACGTCACCGTAACTGTCTAGGTTTACACCCATAGAATAATGCCCATCAATCGATACTTTGGTTCATTGGCGGTCGCGCTAGACGGGAGGCTTTGATCAAGGGGCTGCACCTTTACGCATAGCATCGCAATCTATCCGAGGGGACAAGATAGTTCTGTGAGGATTTTTAACCTCCGCAGTTTTAAGGCGTTGGCGATTAAGAAGGGGTAGAAAGCTCACAACGCTTTGGTTTCGTGTACGCTCGGAAGAAGAGCCCTACACAGCTATTGCCGAGGTTGCCGATTAGTCGTTCAGAATAAGGCGTCAGCGCGACTTCGAGCTAAACATTGAATTGGAATTCTAACGTTATACCGTGTTTCCGCGTGGAAGGTGACCAGTACTGAAACGTGCAGAATAGTTGGCTTTAAGTTCGTTTAGTCGATCCATTCCGAATGGATATGTAATTGGATTGGCTGCAAGTTGCGGCAGCCATGACGAGATAATAGGGTCGCCTGGAAATTGCAGTCGCCAAATTCTTGATAGGTGAAGTTTCGAACGACTACGAAAGATGACTGGTCAGCCGCCTTCTTAGCTTCCAGTGGAAGTATAATACGTCCCCTTGCCCTCCTGCGGCATTATCCCTTCTCCTTTATGTACGATAACGCCAGGTGCTGCTGGGCGTTCGTCTTCTCTAAGCCAAAGTCTAAGAATATGCCGCTTCAATGCCGGGTCTGATGAGTCCTCGAACGCCGTTCGCGTGTGTAAGACACAGCAATTATTTGTAAAGCTTGCCTCACCTGGTTCAATTGTCAGGTTCAGACGGAAGTCTTCACGATTGGCTATGCTCTCAAATGTGTCTAGGGCTTCGATTTCCCGGTCGCTTAGGGATACATGTCCTTCTTCTACCGCTAAATCGATGTAGCCGCGTATGCAAATGACACTTGGTACACCATCGGTAATTGAGATCGTTGGAATTCGTTCTTCTGTTACGATTGGTTCGCCCGGCGGTTGTTCTCCAAACCGGTGATGGTGGAAGCCGCTGTAAAGCGGTTCGACAAGATCTGGCCTGGTTGCCAACATTTCGTTGTGGACTGCTAGCGCGCTAGCATATCCGCTTACACCTCCCTTTACCGCTTTTCGTAAGCACAACATGCCTATGTGATCGCAACGGTCTGTGTGGAGATTTAATTCTCGGCTGCTACGGTAGGCCCTTTCATTCCTATCATTATTCCCAACATTGATCACATCCGCAATTAATTCACCATTGGCGCTCTGCGAGACGGGCCGACCAAAATGGGTGCCTAAACCCAAGAAAAGAAGTCTGATATCCTCCAGCGTCATCCGATCAGTTGGGAACCCCCGGATCATTAAAAGCCCGCGACCCCGCTGAATTTCCTGTCTCCAGGCCTCTACGTCATCCTTAATTGTGGTCAGTGGAAAAGTTTTTGGGTTCAGTTTGTTATGGCTAATTTCTGTTTTCTTAAAAGCGGCAGTCTCCGCTTCCAAAGCAGCAGCCTGCTGAGATGAGAGGTCTATCGAAAAATCGTCTTTAGACCCAAAATCTGTCGCCTTCCAAGAGGCAGGGTGATCAATCGGCTGCTTTTTCGTGTGAGGCATTGCTAATCATCCGAAAGTATTTGTGCATCAAGGCATTTAACGCATTTCATAATGGCCAGTAATGAAAGCTAAAACAATCTGAAGCGCGCACTGATTTGATCTGAGATTTTGAGCGGCTATCTTAGCTGCCTATTATTGTGGCACGCGATGGTGGCTTTTACCGGCATAATTACAGCCTTTGAATCTTTTAGTTGATGCTTTTAACCGAACTCTATTTTGCTCCTATGCACCTGGACTGAGTTTATAAGTTACGAGACCTTGGGCAATATCTCTATTTTCTGCGTCTGAGACGTTAATTTCGACAAATACTGTCGATCTTCCTCGTCGCTTGACGCGTGCGTCGGCAATCAAATCGGCATTTTGACCAGCGTCGAGAAAGTTGCAAGTCAGTGATATCGTTGTTCCCCACGCATCCTTTCCTAAACCTTTATAAGCCCAGGCTGCAGCGGTTGCGGCGTTGTCGATCAGCGCGGTTATCGCACCGCCGTGGACACGCCCGGCTTCATTTTGTACTGCGCCATTGGTTGGCATACGCACAATACAGCGCCCTTCAGTTGCTTCATCAATGGTCATATGCATCTGTTTGCCGATGCTGCCGCCGACAATTTTTTCGGCACGCGCGCGATATTTTGCTTCCATGTAGACACTCTCTTTTAGATCGAGGCGGATGTATGTCGAAGCATCCAAAAAGGTTGCTAAGCTTCGACTCTCTATATTGCGTTCAAACGTTCCTGCATCTTAGTTTGGTGAAGGTTTATTCAGGACTGGGTGATAGTTATGGCGACGCGAGAGTTTCTTTTATCGAATGCCGACCAGTTTGTCGGGCAAGAGATAGCGCTGACAGATTGGCTGAATATTGATCAGGATCAGGTTGACCGTTTTGGCGAAGTTACACGTTGGGCGCCCTGGATGCATACCGATCCGGATCGATGTGAGAAAGAGAGCCCCTACGGTGGAACTTTGGTGCACGGGTTCTTCATTATCAGCTTGATCACGTACTTCATGGAAAGTGCGGGCGTGCGGCCGAAAGATGGGGCCTATTCCTTAAATTACGGTATGGATAAAGTCCGTGTTCTGCGACCGATAATCACTGGTGAGGGCGTCCGTGTGCGCGACCGCATCAAACTGATTGGAACGACTGATCGTGGCGAAGGCAAATGTCTTTTGAAAACGGGGCACGAGTTTGAAGTAGAGGGACAGCAGGGCCCCTCCGTTTACGTTGAATATTTGAACTTTTGGTTTCCCAAATCTTTTGACATGACGACGAGCCAATAGGAGTAGATAGCGTGACGGTTGAATTTCACTTCGATTTTGGTAGTCCCAACGCTTATTTCTGCCACAAACTAATACCAGAAATTGAGAAACGTACCGGTGCTACGTTTGAATACATTCCGGTGTTGCTCGGGGGTGTTTTCAAGCTTACCAACAACCAGTCGCCGATGGTCGCTTTTGCCGATATCAAAAATAAGCAGGAATACAATCGGCTTGAAACGCAACGTTTTATCACAAGACATGGATTAACCACGTTCAATCGCAATCCGCATTTCCCTGTTAACACTATTCAGATTATGCGTGGTGCCGTGGCCGCAAAAATTGACGACTGTTTCGCAGACTATGTCGACGCCGTTTATCATCATATGTGGGAGGATCCCAAAAAGATGGATGAGCCGGACGTTATTCAGGCGGCTCTAGAAGCATCAGGTTTGGATGGGGCAGGGGTGTTAGCCCGCACTCAAGATCAGGAGGTCAAAGACCAGCTTTTAAAAAATACGGAAGCATCTGTCGAACGCGGAACGTTTGGTAGCCCGACATTTTTCGTAGGCGATGAGATTTATTTTGGCAAAGATCGATTGCGAGATGTCGAAGAGACGATCCTGGGAAGGTAAAATGGAAGACGTTTTGAAAGTAGCCAGGGTTGGAAAACAAGGATGAAAACATCGATCTCCATTGGCGCCTATGGCCGCCGCGATATCAAAGATGTAATGGAGTTTGTGATCGAGGCCGAGCGGGTTGGGGTCGATCATGCGTGGTCGGCAGAAGCGTGGGGAACGGATGCGGTGACGACCTTAGCCTACCTAGCGGCACGTACCTCCCGCATCAAGCTCGGTACAGGCATCATGCAGATCAGCGCCCGCGTTCCCGCTATGACTGCGATGACCGCACTATCGATGAACCGACTGTGTGATGGCCGTTTTATCCTAGGCCTGGGCGTCAGCGGGCCGCAGGTTGTTGAAGGTCTACAAGGGGTGCCCTATAGGGCACCGTTAACCCGTCTGAAAGAGAATGTTGAGATTATTCGCATGGCGTGCCGCGGTGAAAAGGTCGTCTATGATGGAAAATACCATGTACTGCCGCGGCCAGGCGGGGAGGGGAAAGCGATCAAGGTCGAGCATGCGCCCGCTGAAATTCCGATTTTTTTGGCAACGCTGGGCCCCAAGGCTTTGGAGTATACTGGAGCAGCGGCGGATGGCTGGTTGGGTACGTCCTTTTCACCAGACCATGCAGAGGCTCACCTTTCCTATATACGCGCGGGAGCGGTGTCCGCAGGAAGGTCACTGGATGATATTGAGTTGCACGTTGGCTGCGCGATTGATATCGGGGAAGAAGTTGATGCGCTAATCGAAGCGCGTCGACCTGGAGTTGCTTTCCAGATGGGGGGCATGGGGTCCGCGACGACAAATTTTTATAACGATGCTTTCAAACGCGCGGGCTACAGCGATGCAGCGACTGAAATTCAACGGCTCTGGGTTGCAGGTCGTCGGGACGAGGCGCGCAAAATCGTCCCCGATGAAATGATTACACAATTCGGGGCCATAGGGACGCCAGAGATGGTGCGTGAACGATTTAAAATTTACAAGCAGGTTGGTGTTGATTCCTTGAGCCTACGTTTCGACAATTCCATGAAAACGAAAGCTAAGATTGCGATGCTCGAGCAGGTGATGGACCTACTCAGGGACGCCACTTAAACCTCGGTACTATTTTTTATTAATTCTCCAAGTCAAAGGAACATCCCATGCGCGGTGTTTTGGTCAAGGAATGGACTGAATTCGAGAACCTCACTCTGGAAGACTGCGCGATACCTGACTTACAAGCAGGACAGGTGCGCATTCGAACGCAGGCCGCCGGGGTCAGTTTTGCAACGAGCCTTGTTGTCGCCGGGAAATACCAACGCAAGCCGCCGCTTCCCTTTGTACCTGGTACCGAGATAGCTGGTATCGTAACAGAGATCGCTGAAGGTGTGACGCGGGTCAAGATAGGTGATCGCGTCTGCGCTGTTTTAGATTGGGGTGGTCTGGCCGAAGAAGCTGTTGCGCATGAAGTGAATGTGTTCCCGATCCCACAAGGTCTGGAGTTTAGTCGTGCCATCTGTTTTACGAATTCGTACGGCACATCCTATGCGGCACTATGCTGGCCACACTTGCTGAGGCTAGGCGAGGGGGAAACCTTGCTGGTGCATGGGGCAGCAGGTGGTGTCGGGATGGCGGCTATTGAGATCGCCAAAATTCTTGGTGCCACAGTAATTGCGACGGCCGGTTCAGAGAAAAAACTTGAAGTTGCAAAAGAACACGGTGCTGACTTCTGTATTAACTATCGCGAGGGAGAGTTTCGCCAGAAGGTACTAAAAATTACTGCCGGCCGCGGTGCGGATGCCATATATGATCCCGTAGGGGGCGATGTTTTTGCTCAATCTCTGCGCTGCATTGCCCCGGAGGGACGGATTATGCCGGTTGGATTTGCAGGTGGAACTATTCAGCAAATTCCGGCCAATATCCTTTTGGTTAAGAACATCACGGTTTGTGGCCTTAACATGGGGTATTATGTCGGATGGAGCCCTGATGATGTTAGGCTCCAATATGGTGATCGTATGCGCGATATGATGGCGCAATTATCCAATTGGTTCGAAGCAGGACATTTGAAACCTGTCATCTCCCAAACGTTCGCTTTGGCTAATTTTCAGAAAGCGATGTCTGAAGTTCTCGGGCGTCGTTCGATCGGTCGCGTTGCCTTGGTTATGGATAAAGAGGCAACACGCCTCGGGCACTAAACTAAGGTAGTAACGGCACAGTATGCCGCCATACTGAAAATCGCTGCCTTTTGTGAAAAAAGAGAAGCTGTTTGACGGACGCTAGTATTTTTGATGGTGATATTCGAGAATGCCGGATTTTAGCACAATAGTTTACTGACCATTGTAACGCATGGATCATCATAAGGTGGCGCGCGCAGGGATACCTATCTGCTTTATCGAGAGAGTGGTTACAAAATCATTTTGAGCTTCGGTAAAATTTTAACGGAACGTTAATTACGCGAACTTTTTTGGGTAACAAACGGTATATGTATCCTGTTTGTTAAAGCTAATTCGCTAGATTACGTACGATTTGTGTTGCCGCCGATACTGTTAAGACGTTCTTCTCTGTATCCAACGGCATCTCCTGTGACGAAAATTTTGCGATCACGATATCGTTTTGTCTATCAACAAACAGGAACTGCCCGTGCACGCCGAATCCGAATAAAAGGGGAGTTTCGCCGTGCAGAGAATACCATTGGCTTCGGTAGGAGATATCAAGATTCAAAAAATAAGGCGCCATGGTTCCATCTTTCCATGCGGCGGTGCTACCGCCTTGCTCGATATCATCTATCCAGCCTTGTGGTACGATTGACGTCCCGTTCCGTGATCTGCCCTTTGAAACCATATGTCCGACACGCGCAAGATCCCGCGTCGTTGCACACATGCCGCCGGCACAGCGCGGCGCTCCTAACCTGTCCACGGTGATGTAGGCGTTTTCGGTGGCGCCTAATGGTTGCCAAATCAACGTGCTCATCAGTTCCGCATAGCGACATCCTGTCGCTCGCTCTATCACCCAACCCAGCAAATCGTTGTTTGGTGATACGTAGTTAGTCGGTCCGCCATGTTTCCCCGATCGATCCTGTAACTGACCGTAGAAGCTGCGCAGGTCCGTGGCCTTTTCACCGGGTTCCAGCGGGTTCCAGTTGGTCGATTTGCGGTATTCGATGATCGGCCCTGACATTGCCAGATAGTCCTCGTCGAAATCGATGCCAACCCGCATGTCGAGAAGATGGCGCACCGATGCGCCGTGATAGGCAGTGTCCACAATCTCTGGCACGATTTCAGAGATCAATTGCTCAGGGTCAAGTTCCCCACGTTCGATCAAAATTCCCGCTAACAATCCGAGCATGGACTTGCTGACCGACATCAGGATGTGAGGTGTCCCTTGGGTCATGCCCGTCATGTAACCCTCGAAAACAATGTCTCCGCCGCGCAGTATGACGATCCCGTCTGTATGCGTGTGTTCTAGGAAATCGTAAAACGTCATAGAACGGCCGTCGGCGTGGTCAATTTGACAAATGCTTAAATCGACGGGATTAGATGGAAGCTCCATCGTGTCGCCACTTGCCGGTATGTCGGCTGATGGGACGAGTTCACGCACATGTTGGAAGCCCCACTTGTGAAATGGCGGGGTCCGCCAGTTAGCCAGCGTTACTTGGTTTTTGGGCGAAGGTGGAAAGCCATTCATTTGCGTTGATGTGCTCATCTACGCCACCGCCAAGGCTGCGCCGGCCTCGTTTACCGTCGGGCCTACCCCGGCTACGGTGGTGCGGTGCATGATCCGCCGATATCGATTGGCTTTGTAGGCGGTTGCCCGATGGAGGACGCAGCGATTGTCCCAG
>PBDC01000086.1 GCA_002717185.1 Rhodospirillaceae bacterium | reverse complement strand
CCGCCGCTTTGTATACTTTTACTGTAACCTTTCTGGTCAGTCGGCCGCTTCTGCCATTCGCATTTTTGGCATCACTTCCGTACCAAAAATTTCCAGTTGCTCAATCATCACTTTCTCGGGCGTGCCCATCGCGGACTGAACATTTACATCCTCAAGGCCCGGGAATTTGTCGTTCAAAACGTTTAAATACTCGACAAAGCCCTCCGGAGGACCGCAATACCAGGCGCCGTTATCGCAGGCCCATTCGAGGCTGGGAATGTCAGCATCGGGAATTCCACCACGGCGACTGATTGCTTCAACCTGCTCGTCGGTTAGTTTGCCCAGAAATCCAAGGGGGCCAAACATCTTGGCGTGCTCTTGATAAAACGGTGTCGCCTCTTTAATCGCCTTCTCCCTTGTTTCAGCGATGTGGAAAGAAATACCTAGGCATAGGTCCGTCCCCGGTTGCGAAGTCTTGCCGGCGCGCAGATGCGCTTCGTGGAACTTTGTAATGTTATTATTTAGCAATAAAGCTGAACCACCTCCAATGATGCCCTTAATTCCGTATTTCATCATGAAATCAAGGCCTTGCTCACTCGCGCTTACCACCGGCTGCCAGCATTCTACTGGCAAGTATTTCGGACGCGGCACCAATGTTAGTTCCTTCAAGGTGTAGCCGCGATAGGGTACTTCTGGTGGTAATGTGTAATATTTGCCTTTGTGCGAAAAAGATTCTTCGTGGAACGCCTTGAACAGAATTTCCACCTGTTCCTCGAACATTTCGCGATTGGCTTCCTTGTCAATCAAATGGCCACCCATGGTCTCCACTTCACGCGTATGATAGCCGCGACCGACACCAAAGATGCATCGTCCATCGGTCAGGTGATCAGCGACTGCAAAGTCTTCCGCTAGGCGCAGTGGATGCCACATTGGCGCAATGTTAAAGCCACATCCAATTTTTAATTGCTTGGTTTTATGTGCAAGGTGTACCGCGAACATCGGGATGTTCGGGATAACCTCATAGCCCTCATGTTGAAAGTGGTGTTCTGCAAACCATAAGCAGTAAAAGCCAAGCCGATCCATAGTTTTGGCAAGTGCTTCGGTCTTGCCGAAGATACCTGCCAACTCCTCGTCATTGTACCTGCGATCATTTGCTGGCGTTGCATCGGTTCCCATATCGCCAAGATCAATATGACCGGCGAACAGCGATGAAAATCTTTTAATCATCCTACTCTCCTAATCCCGCGCAACGCCAAATAAGCGTAATGCGCCGATAATTACTTGCGTGGATGCTAGCAACTACACACCGTAAAAAACAGGCGAAACGAGTCCGGACATTTAATTCCGGACACACTAAAGGGTCGGACGCACTTTCTCCGCATCAGCAAAAAGGATTTCTCGCAACTCATCGGTTGCCTTGGAATGAAATGCAACTGAGGCCGGGTCCATGTCGTAATTGGGTTGTGGGGTGATGTTGAAATGCCCAAACCGATCCTCACCACGGACTAGTGCAGCGCTATCCCAGCTGCCAACTTTCTGTCTCGTCTTGGTTGGAATATAGTGTAATGACAAGCCAATCCTACGGTCTCCGGATAGGTTCGGTCCTGACGCGTGGGCAACTCGGACATTGTGGAGCGATACTTGGCCCGCGTTCAATGGCATCGAAACAGCCTTCGCTTCGTCGACATCGACAGCGACTTCCTGACCTCGGGTCAACATGTTGGCTTCATCGTATCGATCCTGATGCGGCATCAGTTCACTCAAATGACTACGAGGTAAAACACGCATACAACCGTTTTCAATTAAGGCTGGCGACAAGGCTAACCAAACAGTGACTAATTCCGAATTATCTAAACCCCAGTAATTTAGATCCTGATGCCAGGAAACGAAGCTCTCAGAGCCGGCTTCTTTGATCCAGAATAGGGTATTCCAGCACAAAATATTCGGTCCGATGAGGTCCTCGACCGCGTCAAGGATCTTCGATTGCCGCATAAGGTCGTCGACCCATTTGAACAAAAGATGCGATTTGCTGCGTTGCGGTCCTCGCAACGGATGGCCCTGACTGTCCTCAAAGCTCTCGAGCTGCTTCCGGTTCCAGGCAACTTCTTCATTGTTCAGCACCGTAAGCGGGAAATAGTAGCCTTCTTCCCGATATTGTTTGATCGCAAATTCGTCGAGTACTTTAGCCATGCCATTCTCCCCATAAAATGGCTCTTTAATGAACCTCGACGCTAATTATAGCGGAATTACCGTAATTTTCGTAGCAGTCACGGATATCAAGATATTAACTTTCGTCAATATATCTTTGGTGCAATGAAGGCAGTCGCTCTGGCGCATGAAATAGACAAATTTGGTTGTATCGATATGTTTCAGAATGATCTTAGCAATATCGATTCGCATTTAAGCTGCGGGACTATCACCCAAACTTAATGAAAATTCCAAATTTCAATTGAGTAGAAATTTTGCCGGGATGATGGTCCTGGCATTTTTAAATTAGTGGGAGCCTTGCAGACTACTTACGATTTCCGGGGCCAAGCATCCAAGTTGGGATCATGGCCAGCATAAACACGACCACGAAAATCAGAAATCCGTCCTGGAAACCGAGTGTCATAGCCTGTGCTTCAATAACCTGGCCCAGGAAATGTAAAGCGCCGGGCTCAGTAATGGTTTCCGGAACACCCGCTTCACGAAGAACCTGGCCTACCTCAGCAAGCATCTCGCGACTGGCAGCATTCGACGAATCCTGCGTGGCTGTTAGCGCGTCACTGTGAAACTGGCTACGCATTTGAACAAAAACAACCCAGGCATTGGTTCCTAGAGAACCACCAAGCTGGCGGCAGAAATTGACCATGCCAGCGCCAGAATTTAATTGCTCCGGTGGTAGGCTGCGTAGGGCAGTGCTCATTAAAAATGGCATAGTAAAGGCCATTCCGAAGCGACTGATCATATAGTAAATCATTACATCGAAGAACGGCGTGTTGATATCAGCGTCGATCATCAGTGCCGAACCCATCGCAAATAAAGTAAGGCCGACCATTATCCCAAGCCGAGCCGATATCGTGTCAGCGAGACGCCCAGTGAAGGGGAGCGCAATAGCCACAGCTAGAGCTGCAGGCATGATGACCAAGCCCGCCGCAAATGGCGTCATGTTTTGAACGAGTTGGCCAAAGACTGGTACGGCATAGCCCGTTCCAAAATTTCCTATCCCAAATATCAGGGTAATAATGATGATGCAGGTAAACTCACGGTTTTTGAAAAGCGTTAGGTCGATTAGGTTCGATCCCCTGCGCATCTGTGAGCGGATAAAGGCTACTGCCGCAACAGCAGCGATCACGAAATAGGTCACGATCCTATCCGATACCCAACCGTCGCGTTGTCCGTCGGTGAGCCCTGTCATAATGCAATATAAGGCGACGATAACGAGCCCGTATCCTGTCCAGTCAAAGGGCTGCTCTTTCGCATCACGATAGGATGGCATGAAGACTAGTCCGGCGCCGAACGCAATAAATACCAATGGCAATGGGACGAAAAATATGGCACGCCAATTGAGCGCTTCGATCGCGATACCGCCAAAGGCCGGGCCTATGGCGACGGCTAGCGATAAAGCCATTCCATACAATCCCATTGCGGCGCCGCGCCGGTCGCTCGGAAAAACCTGAAAGATCGTGACCATTACTAATGGCTGGATCACACCAGCTGAGAAGCCCTGCAAAGTGCGACCTAGAACAACGAAACTATAATCCTCTGCGAAACCACATATCAGGCTGCCTATCGTGAAGATGATCAAGGTCGCAGCAAAACCGATGCGCTGCCCAAAAACAGCTATCACCCACGCATTTAGTAATTGGCTGGTTGTCATAGCGACGTTGAAAGCAGTTGCCATCAACTGTGCTTGATCGAGGCCGATGCCAAATGTCCCCATCACATCTGGTACAGCGACATTAACGATGCCGCCAGATACCACCATCACGAATGACGCGGTCATGCCAGTGACGGTGACAAACAGTTGGTAGGACGGCCCAAACCGGTCAAACAAATTGTCGACGGACTCGGTCCTCACATGTGGGCTCCTAGGCAGGACTTCAAATTTTCTGAGCGTGTGAACAAAACGGCGCGATGCTATTCCACGTTGAGGAATATGCCTAGGGCATACCTGTAAGTTAGATTGCTAGCCTCAACTGGTCACTGGAATGGAGTTACGATCGATGCGTGAGGTGAGGGTTTTGAATATCCAACGCATGTCCCCAGCCGAGACTGAGCGGGTCAAGGCAATCAGTTCGGCGATCCAATATACGGACGCTGCCGGATGGTACGATGGCGAGATCCGTGATACTTGGCCGGAATTCAATTCTAATCGGTATCTACTACCAGAAGCCAATGGCGAAGGCACGCGTGAAGAGCGCGATGCACTCCTGGCGGAGGCAGAAGTCGTGCTAGGAGGATGGCCTTTCCCCCTTGACCTGCGAACTCGTGCACCAAAGCTGAAATGGTTTCACCAACGCCCGGCCGGCGCAAGCAACCTTATGCTAGGCGACCTTTGGGGTAGTGATGTCACGGTAACGACCTCACGTGGCTACGGAAACACTTTACCTATTGCCGAGTACGCCATTGCCGGCATCCTACACTTTGCCAAGGGACTTGAGCGCGCTGCTGTCGATCAAGCACGCAACCAGTTTGACCACACCGCTTACGAGCCAGTGCTGATCGAGGGAAAGACTATGATCGTCATCGGCGCTGGTGGTATTGGTCTTGACGTTGGAAGGCTCGCAGCCAGTCTTGGTATGCGAGTTATCGGGACGCGCCGCACGCCGCACACGGTCGGCGACGAGCTGCCAACCGGATTTTCGGAAATTAGGACGCCCGATGCCTTAATGAATTTGTTGCCGGAGAGCGACTTCGTCGCCGTGTGCTGCCACTGGACGCCCGAGACAACGGATCTTATCAACGCCAAGACCCTGGCCGCGATGAAGCCTGGTGGCATTATCGTGAATGTGGCGCGTGGAGAGATCATCGACGAGACAGCTTTGGCGGACGCCCTCGATAACGGCCATCTGCGCGGCGCTGTCCTCGACGTCTATACGGGAGAATTCAGGGGACCGCCTCCGGAACGCCTCTGGAACCACCCAAAGATACTGATCACGCCTCACACCTCCAATTTGAGCGATGTCAACCGGCACCGCGCGATCGAGGTACTGTGTGAGAACATGCAGCGCTATTTGAAGAACGAACCGCTAATGAATGTGATTGACTGGGACACGGGGTATTAGGTGAAACTAGCGATCATCAATGATTACCAGGACCTGGCGAGAGAAGCCGCCGATTGGTCGAGCCTGCCGCCCTCCATTGAAACAGACGTGTTTGCACGCCGTGTGGCAAACGAAGAAGCAGCAAAATTACTTGCGCCTTACGACATCATCGTCACCGCCCGAGAAGAAACCCAGTTCGATCGTAAGCTCGTTGGACAATTGCCGAACCTGAAACTCTTAGTCACCCATGGCCAAAGAAACGCGGCATTGGATATGGCTGCGTTCGCGAAACATCAGATAACCATCAGCGGCACTGGTTATGGCTTTCCTATAGCCACAGTGGAACTGACCTGGGGCTTAATTCTCAGTCTTCTTAAATTCATTCCGCAGGAAGACCGGGCGATCCGTGAAGGACGCTGGGGCGATCATTTGCCGTTGGGTCTAAGCGGCCGGACCCTTGGCATCGTTGGGCTAGGCACATTGGGCGGAGGTGTCGCTCGGGTCGGCAAAGCGTTCGATATGGACGTTGTCGCCTGGAGCCAAAACCTCACCCAAGAACGCTGTGATGAATTAGGCGTGGAATTAGTGACAAAGGAGAACCTATTTCGGCGCGGGGATATAGTCAGCATCCATTTAATTTTAGGCGAACGCAGCCGCAACACCGTGGGCACGCGCGAGTTCGGGCTAATGAAACCATCTGCCCTCCTGATCAACACTGCACGGGGGCCCGTTGTAAACGAGGACGCTATGATCGCCGCTTTAGAGACAGCTGGGATCGCCGGCGTCGGTCTCGATGTCTACGACCAGGAACCACTACCGGCTAACCACAAGCTACGACATCTGCCCAATACTGTCCTGATGCCTCATGTGGGGGGCCGTACTCGCGAAAATTTCATCGCCCGTTACCGTGACAGCTTGGAAGACGTTAAAGCATGGCTGGACGGCGAGCCAATTCGAGTGCTTCAGTAGGCCTAAAATCGGAGATTGTTGATGAATGACTTCAACCCCTTCGCCGGAGCATTCCAGATCGCCGAGGATATTCGCACTCGCAAGACAACCGCGCGCGACGTTCTGGAGGCCTATCTGGATCGCGTCGAACGCTTCAACCCAACGCTCAACGCTATCATCTGCAGCGACAGTGAAAGCGCACGGCAGCGAGCAGATGAACTTGATAAGCTTAGCTTGGCAGGGCTTTGGCAGGGACCACTTCACGGGGTCCCGATGACTATCAAGGAGAGTTACAACGTTGCCGGCATGCCTACAACTTGGGGGATGCCCGACCTTAAGGACAATATCGCAGATAGCGACGCAATCTCTGTTGCGCGATTAAAAGCAGCCGGTGTCAATCTGTTCGGTAAGACCAACGTGCCACTGCTGCTAGCTGATTGGCAAAGTTTCAATGATATCTATGGTGTTACAAGGCATCCCTGGAACCAAAATTTAAGCCCAGGTGGCTCGTCGGGAGGTTCTGCTGCGGCGTTGGCATCAGGCATGACTGGATTGGAGGCCGGCAGCGATATTGGAGCTTCAATACGTAATCCTGCGCATTATTGTGGCGTATTCGGTCACAAACCAAGTTATGGCGTAATCACTCCGCGTGGATACATGATACCGGAGGTACTCACCTATGCGGATATTTCTGTTGTTGGTCCTCTAGCACGCACAGCCAAGGATCTCAAAATAACGCTCGATGTTATGGCCGGCCCAGACGAGACCGAAGGTGTTGCATGGCACCTCAAGCTACCTTCGGCGACTAAACACCGACTGGGCGACTTCAAAGTTGCTGTGATGCTATCGGAACCTTCGTCCGACGTAGATCAGGAGATGGTAGATGTTTTACAGGCGCTAATCGACAAGCTCGCTGCTACTGGCGCTACAATCGACGATACCGCGCGGCCGGATATAGATTGGTCCCGGGCGCACGAGCTTTACATCTTGCTACTGCGCGCCGCGACCTCGTCCCGAATGGCACCAGATATAATCGAAGCGCAGAAGAAGGAAGCCGAGACCCTCAATCCAGATGACAAAAGCTACTACGCCCGCATGCTGAGGGCCAACTCGATGAGCCATTCGGAATGGTTGCGCCTTGACAATGAGCGTGCCCATCTCAGACGTCGTTGGGCCGATTTTTTTAGGGAATATGACCTACTTCTCTGCCCCGCCGCCGCATCGGCCGCGCAACCACATGATCATGAGGGCGAACGCTGGACCCGCACGGTTACGGTGAACGACAAAGAGGTATTGGCGACCGATCAACTCTTTTGGGCTGGCATCAGTGGCGTCGTCTATCTGCCATCTACCATTGCCCCGGCGGGCTTCACCCGCTCGAAGCTTCCGGTAGGTATCCAAATTATCGGCCCTAATTACGGTGACCACACCTGCATCGAATTCGCTCACCGTATCGAAGAAGAATTCGGCGGTTTCGTCCCACCACCAGGGTATGATTAAGCGTTATTCGTACGCTATATCCTCTGCTGGCAGATGCCTCCAGCGGGACCCCTGCTGTTGCTCTTCATAATAATGCGCGGCGAAACTGACGGAGCGCGGGGTTATTAGAAACATGCGAGCAAGCTGCCAGGGAAAGCCGAGATCGAGGATGACCGAGGCACCAACGCCATCTAGGTTGAGTGGCACAGTCTTGCCCGTTTTCATCATTATCTCCTGTTCGATCAGCTCCGCCAGCCGGCTATGAGGGCCAAAACATCCTTCCTCGCGGGCAATTTCCTGCATCTTAGGAGACCGTGGATCAGCGCCGTGCAAAGGTATGCCATAACCTGGCACCCTGACCTCGCGTGCGACAATTTCCTTCGCCAACGGCTTCAAGTCATCGTCTAAAGGCTCACCATAAAGCCCGTGAATCGCTTCGGACAGCAGTTTTGCAAGCTGCTCACCAGCGCCGCCCATCGTGTCACCAAAGGCCATTATGCCACCGGCCATGGCCGCCTGAATCGAAGTGCCGTAGGAGGCGTAGCAACGTGCGATCATTGAAGGCGGTGCGATGCCGTGTTCAATGGATGCGACCAGTAATGCGTCAAGGACCCGCGCCTGCGATTTAGTTGCTTCGCGGCCTGTCAGTAGTAGAAACATCATTTCAGCGAAGCTGACCGAACCCACTAAATCGCTCAGTTTACGTCCGCGGATTAGAACTTCCTCCTCGGTTTCGGAACTGATGACTTCGGCGATGGAGGTTCGCCAGTTAGTCATGTCGTCAGCGGCCATATTTGTCCTCCCTAACTCTAAGCTGCCATCTCGAACAAAGCACAAGATGCCCCTGAGCAAGGTCGATGAAGACGCTATGCTGTGGATAGATGTGGACCCCGGCTGGAAAGCCGGGGTGAGCAAGGTGATATATGGCCCTAACGCCCCTTGAAGACTGGCTTGCGCTTTTCTACAAAGGCCTTGCGTGCCTCTGTTTCATCTTCGGAACTGTTTAGTATCAGCGCCGCGTTTGAAGTTAGAACCATGGTATGATCCAAGGTTGTGTCGAGCGCGGACCGCATGATGCGCTTACTGTTCCATTGAACCAAAGGTGGGATGGCCAGCATCCGATCGCACATTTCACGAGTGAAGGTCTCAAGATTTTCAGCGTCGACAAGATGGTTGATCATGCCCCACCGATAGGCGGTCTCGGCATCGCAACTCCCGGTGTAGGCAAATTCCAACGCTCGGCCAAGACCAATCATATTTGGGAGGTAGTAGCAGCCGCCATTCTCGATGATCTGGCCGGCCTGGTGATAGGCTATGAAGCGGGTTTTTTCGCAACCGATGCGGACATCGCAATGTAATGACATATCCATGCCGGATCCGACAGCCGGTCCATTGATCATGGCGATGGTGGGCTTACGGATATCCGCGATGTCCCGGTGCAGCTTTGTGAAACCGTGGAAAAAATGTTGACGCACTGCGTCTGCACCATCCCTTCCGCTGCGGTTACCGACAAAATTTTCCCCGGTGATCTCCGAAGGCGCCTTCTTCTTCAAGTTGGCGCCAGCACAAAACGCCCGTCCTACACCTGTCAGAACGATGATGCGGATATCCGGATCGTCATCCGCAGCACGCATGTACTCGCCGACCTTGGCGACCGTGCTGTTTTCTTCCGAATTACCAACCAGTGCGTTCAGCACCTCTGGTTGATTGAACTTGATCCAGACGACGCCGTTATCTTCTTTTTCGTACAACAAATGGTCGACGAGCTTCGGGCTCATATTCGTATCCTCCTTGATATGGGGTATTCTCGATGGTGTCTGGCGCCATGTTGTGACGCGAGGCCTAGCAATGCAAGAATACCTCCAGTAAGGACTATTTGCAGGAGAACGCCATGGACTTGCTTATCAAGAATGGGACCATAGTTGACGGATCAGGCGGTGCTCGGTACCAGGCGGATGTGGGCGTTAAGGGTGGTCGGATTGTAGAAATCGGGCGTATCCGGACCCCAGCCGATAAGGTGATTGACGCTGACGGATTAATTGTTTCGCCCGGCTTCATTGACGGTCATACACATATGGACGCGCAGGTCACCTGGGATCCGCTTGGCAGTTGTTCCTGTTGGCATGGCGTGACAAGCGTCATGATGGGTAACTGCGGCTTCGCCTTGGCCCCCTGCAAGCCGGAGGAACGGGAATGGTTTGCACAATGTCTCGAGGCGGTTGAAGACATCCCGACCGAAGCGATCATGTCCGGTGTCGACTGGAGTTGGGAATCCTTTCCGGAATATCTCGACGCAGTCGACCGCGCGACGAAAGGCATAAATTACGGCGCCTATATCGGCCACTCCGCACTTCGCATGTATGTAATGGGGGAACGCGCCCTGAGCGATAAAGCCACGGATGATGATATCGCCAAAATGGCTGCGGCGGTTCAGGAAGCGATCAAGGCTGGTGCTATCGGGTTTTCAACATCGCTCTCAACTACGCATTCCACTCCTGACGGCTCTCCGGTCGCCAGCCGATACGCCGACTGGGCAGAAATTGATCAGTTGGTTGGGGCCATGGCGGAACTCAATGCGGGCATCTTCCAGGTCGGTCCCGATGTATCCAGTGGCACCGCACAAAAAGAATTTTTCGAGGAAATGCAGCGTATTGCGCTAGAGAGTGGGCGACCGATCATGTTTGGAACAATCGCCACGCAAATGCTGGACGATCCCACCTCCTGGCAGTTTCAGACCGGCGTGATCGACGACACAGTCGCAAAGGGCGGTCGTATGTTCGGGCAATCCTCTACTCGGCCGATCAGTGTTGTCTTCTCGATGAAATCAAACCTGCCCTTCGATGGACTTCCCGGCTGGCAAAAGATACGTGCCCTTCCGCTTGAGGAGCAAAAGCGCCACATGGCAGACCCAGAAATACGCCGTAAGCTTGTCGAAGAAGAGGTTACGATGCGTCCGCGGGTGGCTGAATTTCAAGGTGGTGGCGACGCCTCTACCAATCCGATGCGACCAGACTATGAGAATTTACTCGCCATGCAAGGCGTCGACTGGAACGACCCATCGGTAGCCGAAGTCGCGCGGCAGCGTAACGCCGGGCCTGTGGAAACCATGCTCGACCTGATGCTCGAGAACGAAGACCAAATGTTTCTGCAACCGCTAGTTAATAAAAAGAAGGAAGACGTAAAAGGTATGCTGAAGCATCCTCGTACGCTCGCTACCTTCTCAGACTCCGGCGCACATGTATGCCAGGAGATGGGCTCGTCGCTGCAAACCCACATGCTAAGTTTCTGGGTCCGCGACCGTCAGGACTTCACCCTGGAGGAAGCGGTCCGGATGCTAACCTTCGATAACGCATCGGCCTGGGAGTTACCAGATCGAGGATTAGTCCGCACAGGCTACGCCGCCGACCTAGCCGTCTTCGATGCTGATACGATCAAGCCGAAATTGCCAACCGTGGTGCAGGACTTGCCCGGCGGCGCTAAACGTCTTGTTCAAAAAGCTGACGGCATCGCTGCAACGGTGGTAAATGGCACAGTCGCTTTTGAAAACGGCGAATCCACAGGCAATTTTGCAGGACAAGTGTTGCGCGGCCCACTAGCAACATCGTCGTAAACGCGTGGTTATAGAAGTTGTTCCCAGCGGCCAGGATGTTGGCGCAGAAGTAAGAGGGCTCAAAATTTCAGAGCCACTTGCTGCGACCGACATCTCCGCCTTGGAGGGTGCTTTCGTCGAACACCAAGTGCTTGTTTTCCGCGGCCAACCCCTCCTACCACGCCAGTTTTCCAACTTTTCTGCACAGTTCGGTCATTTACAGCGGCATATCCAAAGCGCCTACTGGCATCCCGAAGTACCGGAGATCGTTTTCAACCGCAATGTTGATAACGAAGGTAACATTGACGAGCTAGCCGCGCGTCGTGGTGTGACGGAAAACCTTCGCACCGGATGGCACTCTGACACAACCTATGACGCGATCCCTGCTAAGGCTACCTCCGTTCATGCGTTGGAAGTCCCCTCCTCGGGAGGTAATACTTGTTTCGCTAGTGCACACCGCGCTTACGAACTGATGCCGGACGATTTGCGCCATCGTGTAGCTAACCTAAAAGTCGAGTTTGCTCTTGGCAATAATCCACGAAATAAAACAGCCCATTATCTCGGTTCAAGACTAAATGACGATGACAAGGCTCGCCCGATAGTTACTCATCCGGTGATCTGTCAGCATCCTGTTTCAAAAAAACCCGCAATCTATGCCAACCCGCTGATCGCCGTCGGTATCCATGGCGTCAATGCCGAAGAAAGCGACGAAATCCTGGAAAGGCTTTATGACTGCTTGCATGCAGCGAGTGCTGACGAATACCGATGGGAACAAGAGTGGGAGGTCGGTGATACTATCATGTGGGAGAACCGTGGCGGACTAATGCATACCGGTCGCCTCGACTATCCAGAAAATGAGCGCCGCATAATGATCCGTTGCACTATTGGCAGCAGCCCCATCGAAGCCTACGAAGGCTGATCCAATAAAAACCGGAATTTCATTATGAGCGAAAGACCTGCCAAATTGCCAATGGAAGGCGTACGCATTATCGACATTGCTACGTTCATTGCCGCGCCCTTTTCCGCTACCGTCCTGTCCGAATTCGGGGCCGAAGTCATCAAAATCGAAAACCCTAAGGGCGGCGACAATTGGCGGCGGTATGGTACCAAAACCGAGCGCGACGGCGACACTCTTGCCTGGCTTACGGAGTCGCGTAATAAGACATCAATTGGCCTAGATTTTCGTACTCCAGAAGGTGTGAAAATCTTCAAGGAACTCGTCGCTGTATCCGACGTGATCTGTGAAAATTTCCGGCCGGGGACAATGGAAAAATGGGGCCTCAGTTGGGATGTGCTGAGTGAGATTAATCCACGGCTTGTCATGCTGCGCGTTTCTGGATACGGACAGACTGGCCCTTACAAGGAACGCCCCGGCTTTGCTCGCATCGCGCAGGGTTTTGGTGGGTTGACCTACCTGGCTGGCATGCCGGACGGTCCTCCTGTGACCCCAGGCTCCACTTCGCTTGCCGACTACGCAACCGGTTTATACGGCGCAGTCGGCATACTGCTGGCCCTACGTAGTGTCGAACAAACCGGTAAAGGTCAATACATCGATCTTGCACTTTACGAATCTATATTTCGCTTTCTCGACGAGCTGGTGCCAGCATATGCGAAGGAAGGCACGATCCGCCAGCGTGAAGGCGTGGGAACCCGCCTCGCCTGCCCGCACGGTCATTTCCAAACCGGTGACGACAAGTGGATCTCGATTGCCTGCACCTCGGACCGCATGTTTGAGCGGTTATGCTACGTCATGGAAAAGCCTGAACTGGCCAAACCCGACCACTACCAAACTGCAGCGCAACGTATCGCTGGGCGCGAATTCATCGAAGACACTGTGTCAAATTTTACAACTGCCTATCCTATGATAGAGGTGATCAAACGCTGCACAGATGGCGGTGTTCCCTGCGGAGCCATCAATTCCATCTCAGATATTTTCGAAGACCCGCAATTCGAAGCACGCGATAATCTGTTAACCGTGAATGAACCCGGCGTAGGCGATATCGTAATTCCAAACGTGATCCCGAAACTATCGGCGACACCTGGCCGCGTCACCCATCTTGGACCCCGATTTAAGGATGGGACCGATCACGTATTTCGAGATTTACTCGGTATGTTGCCAGAACGCATTCAAGACTTGCTCGAACGTGAGATAATTTAGCACGTCAAAACACAATATCTGTCATGGGTATTTATTGCGGGGC
Source organism: Rhodospirillaceae bacterium (assembly GCA_002717185.1). The sequence continues at coordinate 1,087 of PBDC01000086.1, read as the reverse complement.
CAGGTGTGAAATCACCGTGCGTGAGTTCCGAATATCTCCGAAAGTAAAAAATTGCGAGCGTGTCAGGCCAAGAAATAAAGGCTTAGCTATGCCTTAAGTCTGCAGCACCAACTTTCCAAAGTGATTATTCGCCGCCATATAGTCGAGTGCCGCTGGCGCTTCATCGAGCGGGAAGGTGCGATCAATTGGTATGCTGAGCGTGCCATCAGCGATGGCATCTCCGAGATCACGTTGAACGCAGGAAACTATGTCGCGAATTTCCTCTATCGATCGTGTTCGGAAAGTGACGCCAATATAGTCGATGCGACGCAGAGCATGCAGATCAAAATTAAATTCTGCGACACCCCCACCGAGCCGACCTACATTGACAATACGGCCAAGTACCCTGGTCGCGGCTAGGTTCTGATTGGCAACAGACCCGGATACCTGGTCGACGATCAAATCGACACCTTCACCTCCGGTCGCCTCCAACACCGCATCAACCCAGCCGGGATCGCTTGGGTCGAGCGATATATCAGCGCCATGTGTTGTTAATTTTGCCCGGCGCCCATCATTCGTCGAGGTACCAAAAACTTGCGCTGCTCCCATATGTTTAGCGATCTGCATCGCCATGAGCCCGACGCCAGAGCTTGCACCTTGTATCAGTACGTTTTCACCTTTTTGCAAACGACCTTGCGTCACCACCGCATTGTGCATGGTGTGTAAGGCAATCGGCATTGTAGCTGCCTGCTCGTAGCTCATATTGTTGCCGGGAATTTTCATCGTCCGACCGTAATCGCTAACGGCATACTCTGCGTAGCCGGCCGTACCAGTGCACATAACCCGATCGCCTACTGCGACGTTAGACACGTCGGCACCTACCGCTTCCACTTCTCCAGCCCATTCCATGCCCATGACAGTCCCTGAACCGCCCTGAGCACCATGGAAAGCGCCGCTCGCCATCAGGACGTCAGCGCGGTTTAACCCGCAGGTTGCAACCTTGGTTAGGACCTCATTGGCTTTTGGTTCTGGTTTGTTGACGTCTGTAACTTCCAGACCATTCTCACCGATAATCACTGCTTTCATTCTCAAGGTCCTTATTTTGGGT
>PBDC01000085.1 GCA_002717185.1 Rhodospirillaceae bacterium | reverse complement strand
TCTGCATGAAGCCTTCGTTGCGCCGGCCGAGTGCACCGGCCAACAGCTCGCAGGTCTCGTCATGCATAACGTCAGTCACCATCGGTGTTGCGTCGTAGTCCATCTGCACCGCGGAGGGGCCGTCCGGCAACAGCCGCTGCGCCGACCAACCGCAGGCGCCAGCATCGAGTGCCTCCTCGAACAGACGGCATATCTCGGCGTGTTCCGCTTTGGTCGGCTTGCGGCCCGCCTTGGCCTCCTCCAGTCCCATCACCCAGATCAGCAACGGCCCGATCGGCATATAAGGCAGGATATTGATTGCCTTCGGCGCGCGTTCGACGCTGTCGAGGAATTCGGGGAAGCTTATCCAATCCCAGGGTAATCCTTCCTTCATGGAAGTGTATGGGATCGCCTCGACCCGGGTCATGGAGAGCATTGCCCGTTCCCGCTGTTCCGGCGCCACTGGCGCGAAACCGAAGCCGCAGTTACCGATCACCGCTGAGGTAATACCGTGCCAGCTAGACAGGGTGCAGTATGGATCCCAGAAAAGCTGCGCGTCGTAATGGGTATGTAAATCAACGAAGCCCGGCGCAACGTGTAATCCTTCCGCGTCGATTAACTGCTCCGCGTCCACCTTATCAATATGCCCAATCGCAGCAATAATCCCATCCTTGATGCCGATATCGCCCCGGTAACGTGGAATGCGCGTGCCGTCGAAAATCAGTCCGTTCTTGATCACCGTTTGGTAATACGCCATGTCATCCTCTTGTCTTAACCGCATTCCAGTTGATGCTACACAGGCCGCCACACAGAACGAAATGCCAATCAGGTGTCCCAGGTCAGCCACAGCTCCGCCGGACCGCGGAACGTAAAGTTAGGGAAGAACTCGAACTTCTGACCCTGCAATATGTCGAGCGACGGCACACGTTTAGTCAATGTTTCCAGCGCGATCTCCGCTTCCAGGATCGCCAGTCGCTTACCAAGGCAAAAATGGATCCCGCGGCCAAAGGCGATATTTTGGCGAGCGTTCTTTCGATGAATGTCGAAACTTTCAGGGTCGTCAAACACCGTCTCATCATGGTTGGCGGAACCGAGTGACAGAAAAACCTGCGTGCCCTTTGGAATTTTATAATTAGCGATCTCAGTATCTTCTGTCGTAACACGACGCCAGCTGGTCTGAGGAGAGTTGAAACGCAGGATTTCTTCGACCGCATTGGGGATTAATATCGGGTCGGTGCATATCTCCTCCCAGTAATCTCGGTGTCGCAGCAGACTGATCAGCCCATTACTCAGCATGTTGCTGACGATCTCGTGCCCAGCGAAGGACAAGCCATATACGACGGACTCAATCTCCTTGTACGTCAATTCCTCCGGGTCATCCTTGTGCGCTGCCAAGAGCTCGGATGTGAAGTCGTCCTCCGGATGTTCCAAACGATAAGCCACAAAGGAAACACAGTAGCGCCAGTAGGTAAGCATCTTTTCCGCGATGTTGACCTGCTCCGCTTCCGTTGTCTTGCCCCAAGTGAAGGCCAACCGGTTAGTGGTCCATCCCTTTAACTTGCGATCGTCTTTCTCCGGGAAACCGATAAGGCGAAATATCGTTTCTCCCGGCAGGGGATGGCCGATATGCCTGACGAATTCAGCTGGCGATCCCCCCGCTAACATCTCTTCAACCATCATTTCACAACGTCTCCGGATAAGGTCTGCCAAGACCTGCATCCGCCTTTTCGAGAACCCGGCCATGGTATATTTCCGGATACGCGTATGGTCCGGCCGAGCCCTGTTCGACATCACCGCAATTGGGTTGTAGTCGGGTACCGCCAACACCTTTGCCGCGGCGTCGCAGATCGGCAGCACCGGGTCCTGCACGTTTTCGGACGAAAAGACGTCAGCGTTGCGGAAAACCTCCGAGACGTCTTCCATACGCGTCAGAACGAGATAGCCGAGTTTCTCAGAATAAAAGATCGGTGACTCGTGCCGCAGCCGATGCAGTTCCGCGTATGGGTCCTGCATGTAATGCTCTTCAAAGGTCGAAAACTCACGATTGACCGGGCAGCCTACCGGCGCCGGCATGATCTCAGTCTGCATCTTGTGATAAGCACTGTCAGTCATCAGTCTATCTCGCTAGACGCTGCCTAATTCACAACGATTATACCGCAAAATTACGGTCTAACCGAAGGCAAAGCCCGCATACCCGTCAGCCACGACCTCCTCGCATTTACGGCAGTAATCCGGAAAACCGCCATAATATGGCATGAAGACCCGCGCCTTGCCGTGCACGTTAGCGCCGAGATACCAACTGTCGGTGGTCGTCTTGATACCAATCTTAGCGACTTCCTGATGGTGGTCCCACCAAGCTCCTTCAGCCTCGTGTTCAGCTTCAATGGCAGTGTAATTACGGTCCTTCATCCAAGCGAGACAGTTGGAGATCCATTCGACATGCTGCTCGATAGTCGGAAGCATATTAGTAAAAACAGAGGGGCTGCCCGGCCCAGTAACCGTGAAAAGGTTCGGGAAGTCGGCCATGGCAAGACCGAGGTAGCTTATAGGCCCATCGGACCAGCGGTCGCGCAGGCTAGCGTCGTGCTTACCACGGATATCGACCGCAGTAAGCGCCCCCGTCATCGCATCGAAGCCAGTCGCGAAGATCAGCACGTCGACCTCTAAATCTTGTCCATGTGCGCGTACGCCAGTCGGCGTGATTGCCTCGACCGGATTGTCGCACACATCTATCAGATGCACATTCGGCTTGTTGAAGGTGGCGTAATAATTGGTGTCGACGCAGAGCCTCTTGCCTCCGATGATATTCTTCGGGCACAGGATCTCGGCCGTTTGCGGGTCATCGACGATCTCACGGATCTTATTACGAACGAACTCTGCTGCCGTGTCATTCGCCTCTTTGCTTAGCATCAAGTCACCATAAGCACCCATGAATGCAAGCCCGCCCGCCTTCCAGCGCTCCTCATATTCCGCCTGGCGTTCCGCAGGCGTCGCATCCAGGGCCTTGCCGACACGAAAGCGACCATAGATACCCGGCGGGGTCTCTTTCGCCTGCGACCTGAACTCAGCGTAGTGATCCTTGACCCAATTTTCGTATTCTTTGTCCAAAGACGAATTATGCGCGGGAATGGCATAGTTCGGCGTGCGCTGAAACACAGTGAGATGCTTAGCTTGCTCGGCGATCACCGGAATCGACTGAATGCCAGATGATCCCGTGCCAATCAGTGCAACCCGCTGACCCGACAAATCGACGTTATCCCGGGGCCATATCGCCGTGTGAAAAGTCGGCCCCGTAAAGCTGCCGAGGCCGTCGATGTGCGGCCAGTTTGGCTTCGACAGACAGCCCGTCGCCATGATGACAAACCGTGCGTCGAAAGCGATCCCATCTTCAGACAACAAAGCCCATCGCTGCGTATCCTCGTTAAAAGTTGCAGAAGCGATCCTGGTTTCGAACTGAATGTCGCGACGCAAATCGAAGCGTTCTGCAACGTGGCGCGCGTACTTCAGCAATTCAGGCTGCGGAGCATATTTTTCCGTCCACTGCCATTCCTGCTGCAGTGCTTCGTCGAACTGGTAAGAGTATTGCATGCTCTCGATATCGACCCGAGCACCGGGATAACGGTTCCAATACCAGGTACCACCGACATCTGTTCCCGCCTCGACCACACGAACCGAAAAACCTAATGGCCGCAGCCGATGCAACAGATACATTCCAGCAAATCCCGCTCCGACAATCACGACGTCGAACTGCTGTGCGTTCATTCTTAACCTGCCTCCTAACTAAACAATCGCGGCATCCTATCGAACCGCGTCAAAGCAGGCCAACGCTAGCTTCTTGCATTCGGTCCCAGACAAAGGTCTAGAATGGAAAAGGCAGGCGCTTCGGGAGAAATCAATTATGGACTTCACCGTCACAAAACTAACACCTGAAATTGGTGCCGAGATCCATGGCCTTAACCTTGGCGAACCACTCGACGAGAGGGTCATGAAACAGGTGCGACAGGTCTGGCTTGAAAACGTGATCGTGCTGTTCTCGGAGCAGAAAATTGATGACGATCAACAGATCGCCTTCAGCCGCCGAATAGGCGAGTTAGAACTGATCAACATGGCCGCGCTGCAAATGTGCGGCCGACCAGAAATCTATCAAGCCACCAATCTAAACGAGGACGATTCATTAATGGCGGAAGACCACCCCGTCATGCAAACCAATCGCGACAATCAACGTTGGCACACGGATAGCTCCTTCAAAAAGGTGCCAGCAATGGCATCCGCCCTTCACGCAAGAATTGTCCCAGACAGCGGCGGCGAGACCGAATTCGCAAACACTGCGGCAGCCTATGAAACGCTGGACGATAAAACTAAGAAGCAGATCGACGACCTTGTGGTTGTCCACAATTTCTTCTGGTCACGGCGCGACGCTGAAGAAGTAGATCTAACCGATGAAGAGAAAGCCGCTATACCACCAGTACGCCACCCCCTTGCCCGCATCCATCCAGAGACACGCCGCCGAGCAATCTATGCCGGCTCACATGCCGAACACATCGAAGGCATGAAATGGGACGAAGGTCGCGAACTGATCGACAGGCTGAACGATCACGCAACCCAGGATCGCTTCACCTATCGGCATAGCTGGAAGACCGGCGATATGATCCTATGGGATAACCGCGCTGCTTTGCATAGAGGCTTGGCATTTAATTCGTCAAAACATAAACGTAGGCTACACAGAACAACTATAGCTGGGACAAACCTTACCCTTAACAATGAGTAGATATAAAAACACCAATAATTGAAAATTCTACGCCTAACTCAGTTCAATAAAATAAAATAAAATTAATTCAAACAATCCATTAGAAATAAATTATTCATGGACATGGAAAAACTTACTGCAAAAAAATTTTTATAGGTCCCTAATGTAATTTTCTTGTTCTACGGTTTCTACCGCCCCAGCTCTTGCATTACGCACCATTTCTATTGAAGTATTATTTTCAAATCCAAAATTTTTTAATAATTTTGCAGCGACCAAACCAGATCTTCCTAACCCACCTTTACAATGAAAAAATATATTATGAGACGATTCAATAATCCTCAACAAGGTTTGAATATGCTCAAGCCAACCATTTTCAAAAACTGTATCAGGTATACTATAATCTGCAATTGGCAAGTGAACCCAATCTGCACCTATCCTTGAACAAAAAGTTTGAATTTTGTTTAAATACCCAGCTTCAACCTCATGCGCCTCAATCAGGCTAATCACCATCACTGGTTTGAATTTTTTTAATTTTCCCAAGTCTTCCGCCAATTTTGACTTAGATAAAATTACCTTTCCATTCACTTCTTGTCGTCCAGGAAAGCTTGAAAACCCTACAGAACCCTTATATTTATCTATCTTTATTTGATAGATTCTATACGCCATTAAAATTTCAAATCTACTCAGCGGCTATTGATGTTTTTTTCGATACCCCAAAAGTAAACCCTTCATATCCATTCGCGACAATTAATTCGCTTTTTTTCCTATACCGGCCAACACCACCTATGTACGGCATAAAAAGCCTTGGTTTTCCGGGAATATTTGCACCCATATACCAAGAGTTGGCACGCGGAAATAACGTCCTGTTGGCTGTCTCCTGCACATGATCAACCCAATCGTTTTCGGCCTCACGTGTTGGTTCCATTAGCTCATAGTCATGTTCGCGCATATACAAAATGCTATCGGTAACAAAATCCACATGCTGCTCCAGTGAGTTGAGCATGTTTCCCTTGACGGACGGACTACCTGGCCCGGTGACCATGAACATGTTGGGAAACGCCTCCGACATAAGCCCAAGATAGGTTCGCGGGCCCGCATACCATTTGTCCTTAAGTGCCTGATCGCCGCGCCCGCGGATATCAACGTTGAATAGCGTACCGGTCATAGCGTCGAAACCAGTAGCGAAGACGATGCTATCAAATTCGAAACGGCGGCCATTCGTGATTAACCCCGTCTCCGTGATCCGCTCGATTGGAGTATTTTTGATGTCGACAAGCTCGACATTGTCCCGATTAAAGGTCTGATAATAGCCGCTGTCGATGCAGATACGCTTCGTGCCAATTGGATGGTCCTTTGGGCACAGTAGCTCCGCGGTTTCTGGATCGTTGACCGTATTTCGTATCTGCTGCCGGACAAATTCCGCTGCTGTATCGTTCGAATTCTGATCATTTAACAAATTGTTAAACGACCCCAGTAGAGTTGAACCACCGGTTGCCCAGCGTTCAGTGTATACCTCACGGCGGCGTTTCGCACTGACCGACATGGCCGGTTCATCGTTAAGGTCCCTTAGACTACCCTGAGGCGTGTAACGCATTTCCATGCGCCGTGCCTTGTAGTCGTCCTTCCACTCACCTTCGTATTCTGGCGTCATTTTCATATTCTGAGCCGGCAGCGAATAGTTCGCCGTACGCTGGAAAACGGTGACGTGCGCCGCCTCTTTCGCCAATACCGGGATCGCCTGGATGCCAGACGATCCGGTCCCAATGACAGCGATACGTTGACCAGAAAAGTCCACCTTTTCATGTGGCCATTTGCCCGTGTGATAGGTGTTTCCTTTATAAGCTGACAGACCTTCGATGTCGGGAACTTGTGCGGTAGAAATGCAACCCGTTGCCATAATGAAATAGCGCGCTGATAGCCGTTCACCTTTGTCAGTCTCGACCAGCCAGCGTCCAGCCGCCTCTTCGAAATGTGCAGCCGTCACCTCCGTCTCGAAATCGATTTCTTTTCGCAGGTCGAATCGATCAGCGACATGGTTCGCATAAGCCAAAATGTCGGGTTGAGCGGAAAATTTCTCCGGCCAATGCCAGTCCTGCTGTAGTTGTTCATCGAAGGAGTAGGAGTACTGCATACTCTCCACATCACAGCGAGCCCCAGGATAACGGTTCCAGTACCAAGTCCCCCCGACACCGTCGCCCCGCTCAAAAACACGCAAGGAGTAGCCCTCTCGGCGCAGCCGGTGAATGAGATACAAACCTGAAAATCCGGCCCCGACGATGACGACGTCGATCGACTCCGATGCGCCCTTGTTCTGTGACATACTCTTAGCTCCCTTAAGCCTGATTAACCGTCGAACAAGGCGCGCCAGCCAGGCCATGTGCCAATCGTTTCGGCCATCAAATCGTAACCTTTCGCGTTCGGATGCAGACCGTCCGACGCATTTAATGAATCTACCCAGATCGGGTTATTGCCGAAAAGGGAGAAAAGGTCGAGATAAGGAAATTCCAGTTCAGCCGCTTTTTCCTTGTATGCGCGGTTATACGCGCCGATCGCTTCATTCCGAAAATCGTAGATTACGCCCGGTATACGGTCGATTGGCATGAAGGATTCGATCACCGGCGTCGGCCCTATCCATAAGACGGGCCCAAATTCGCGCGCCTGAGACAGCATTTCAGTGATAATATTAACCGATCGTTCCAGGCTCACCCGCCGGTCGTCACGTTCTGCGCTCTTCTCATGCGCGCTGTCATTGATCCCAATGGCGAAAATGGTCGCGCTATCGATAGCGGGGATCAACCGCGCACGGCACTCCGCCAGCCATCGCGACTTAACCAATTCCGAAGTATCCGCGCGGATGCCCAAATTGTAAACGGTGATATCGTGCCCACGACCGACTTCCGCCTGACCGAGCCGATAGGGCCAGCCGAGCAGTGTCTCGTCGCCCGTGCCGTGTGTGATGCTGTCACCAACGAACCCTAGCCGGATTTGAACCATGAAAGCCCCCAAACTAACGATTGCGCCCAGTTCCGCAGCTTTCTCTATAGTGCCCACTGTGTCAATTTACAGTTAATCTGCAGCAAGATAATAGAGGGAGAATGTGATGCGGCTGAAGGATCGTGTAGCAATCGTTACAGGCGGTGGAAGTGGCCTCGGCGGCGGTATAGCGCGGCGCTTCGCAGCGGAAGGTGCCGCTGTCGTTTGCGCGGATATTAATGAAGAAAACGCGCAAAGCGTGGCACACGAAATCACTTCCGGCCCGACCGAGGCGATGGCCATCGGTATGGACGTGACTAACTACGATGCTGCAGAACGCTTAACATTAGAGACAATAAAACGGTTCGGTAAAGTTGATATCATCGTCAACAGCGCTGGAATTGCCAGTCACATGCCTTTTTTGGAAGCTAAACCGGAAGACTTTCAACGGATCATGAAGGTTAATCTGGAGGGGACCCTTTATTGCGCGCAGCATGCCGCCCGCCAAATGGTCAAACAAGGCTACGGCCGGGTCATTAATATCGCCTCGATCGCCGGGTTGCGCGCCGGGATTGGTCGCACCGGCTACGGCACGTCGAAAGCCGCAGTGATCGGTTTGACTCGCCAGATGGCGTTGGAGCTGGGGCCGCTTGGCGTTACAGCAAACGCGATAGGACCCGGGCCAGTAGAGACACCACTCACCGCGGTCGCCCATTCCGACGTGACCCGTGAGGCCTATCTTGATCTCATCCCAGTCGGGCGATACGGCAAAATTGAGGAGATGGCCGACGCTGCAGCATTCCTGGCGGGCGAAGAAGCCGCATATATGAACGGGCATATCCTCTACGTCGATGGAGGCTATACAGCAATCGGTATCGCAAGAGATTAGAGTTCTGCTAACGCAGCTAACTTCGAATGTGGAATCGTGCCAATCGAGTAAATTTGCCACCCACAACGCATAGTTAGCTCATTTGAAATCCTTCATAGCCGTTGTCGACCACTTGCTTGCATTTGTTCGTATAGGCCTCAACGCCGCCCACATAAGGCATAAAGATCCGCGGTTTCCCGGGGATATTAGCGCCTACATACCAGGAATTCGCCAGCGGGTAGAGCGTACTGTCAGCTACCTGATTGTTGTGCTCTACCCACCCATCTTCGGCAGTCCCCTCTGCATCAATGTGGGTTAAACCCTTACCCCGCATATGTTCGATTGCGTCGGCGATGAAATCCACATGCCATTCGCAGGACAAGATCATCTGGCTCTTCACACCGGGGCTTTGAGGTCCCGTGACCATGAACATATTGGGGAAACCAGAAACCATGATGCCCAGATAGGTACGCGGGCCATCCTGCCATTTTTCGCGTATGTCTGCGCCTTTATCCGTTCGGATATCAATTTCGCGCATCGCCCCCGTCATCGCATCAAAACCAGTGGCGAAAGAGATCGCATCCAAGTCATAACTCTTGCCGTCAGTCAGTTGGAGACCTGAGCGAGTGAAACGTTCAATCGGGTTCGACCGGATGCCGACGAGCGTCACATTATCGCGGTTGTAGGTCTCGAAATAATCCGTGTCGAGGATCAGCCGCTTGGTGCCGATCGGATGGTCATTCGGACACAACAGTTCTGCAGTCTTTGGGTCCTTGACAGTCGAGCGGATCTTCGCGCGCACGAAATCGGACGCCGTATCGTTAGCTGCCTTGTCGAGTAGGAGATCCTTGTAGGCGAACAGGAAAGAGATACTGCCGCCCTCAGCCCATTTCGCTTCATACGACGCCTCCCGTTCCGCCGAGGTCGCCTCGGCGGCGAACTTATCGGGTGGCGGATAGCCAGCAATACCGAAAGGCGTGCTGTAGGCTGCCTTCCGACGCTCGACATATTCTTCCTTGTGTTTGCGTTCTTTTTCCGGCTCGAGCGGCGCGTTGCGCGCCGGTAGGGAGAAGTTCGCTGTCCTTTGGAAGACGAACAGATGCTTCGCCTGCTTGGCAATGATCGGGATGCTCTGAACACCCGAAGACCCCGTTCCGATCACGCCGGTCACCTTACCGGTAAAGTCGACACCCTCCTTCGGCCACAGTCCAGTGTGGTATTTCTCTCCGTTATAATCGTCTATGCCCGTGATTTTTGGAAAACGCGGGGTCGAAAGGTTGCCCGTCGCCATGATGCAAAACGGGGCCGACACGGTCTCACCTTGTTCCGTGGTAATGGTCCACAGATTGATCCCACTGTCAAAATGCGCCGCCGTGACACGAGTATTCAACTGGACATCACGCATTACATCAAAACGGTCAGATACATGATTGAGATATCTTAGAATTTCAGGCTGCGTGCCGTATCGCTCCGGCCACTTCCATTCCTGCTGGAGATCATCATCGAAGGCGTAGGAGTACTCCATGCTTTCCACGTCGCAGCGGCAACCGGGGTAACGGTTCCAAAACCAGGTGCCACCGATGCCATCGCCCGCCTCATATGCGCGTACTTGCAGCCCCTGCTTGCGCAGGCGGTAAATTGCGTAGAGGCCGGCGACGCCTGCGCCAATTATGATGACGTCGAGGTCAGGTTTTTTCATAACAGTCATTGTCTTTAAGAAACTCCGTTATTTCTGCGGACAAGCGGCGTACCCTCAGTTCATCCAGGACCCGCCATTGACGTTGAACGCCTGCCCAGTGACATGGCTCGTCTGGTCGGTGGCAAACCAGACAATAGCCTTGGCTACGTCTTCGGCGGTTGTGAGCCGTCCAAGTGGGATCATACTTCCGAGCTTAGAACGCGCCGCCTCGAAATCGACACCCTCCTTGTTCGCTACATCATTGGTGACACCGACATACATTTCAGTATCAACAGCGCCAGGACAAACGCAGTTAACCCTAATTCCTTCACCGGCTAACGCCATGGCGAGACTTTGCGTTAGTCCAATTACACCAAATTTGGCTGAACAGTACGCGGCGCTGTCAGCGCTACCCCGGCGCGAAGCGCGCGACCCGACGGTAATGATACTACCGCCTCCGCCTTGTTTCTTTATCTGTTTCGCAGCAACACGCGCACTCAAGAAAACGCCTGCTAGGTTGACCGACAACACCCTCATATAGGCCTCATATGGAACCTCAAGAGGATCGCCCTTTGCGGCCAGGATTGCGGCATTAGCTACCATCGCGTCGACTCGCCCAAACCTATCTACTGCCGCGCCAACCAGTTTCTCGACATCCCCTTCAACGCTGACATCAGTCGCAACGGCGATCGCCTGCGCGCCGCCATCAATCACCTCCTGCGTCACCGCCTCCAAGTCGGGGGAGACACCGTCGATCTCACCGACATGACTATCGCTCACGCCCAGGTCGGCCAGCACCAAATTGGCCCCTTCTTGCGCAAACCGCAGCGCCGACGCCCGGCCAATTCCGCGCGGTCGTCCGACGCCGGTGATAATTACAGTCTTACCTTTGAGGTCGTTCATTGGTCCTTACCTTCCACGCAATGCGCTCTATCACAAGACGTTTGAATTCGCAAAAACGTTTGCATTCGGGTCAAGTGAAGTCAAATTGGCCGGCCCACTTATCTCAATTGGAATACAGTGACGAATGGCTGCGTCGAAGCGGCCTGCAACAAGATCGCAAAGGCTGGTCTGGAGCCGCCAGCGATAAACAACAGGAGTCATATCAACAGCACGAAAGTTCTCCCCCATCACCTCGAATTGATGACAAATTTTAAATGGCAGTTTGCTTGCCGCGACGATCGTATCGTCGACCTATTGATTAAGAGAAACCTTGTCGTTAGCAGATAGAACTGTGAACTCGGCGTACCCTTATCCAAGGCCAAAGCATCACTAACGACTCATCAACTGAGATACCACAGTCGTTGTACTGGAAGGTACAGCGTAGGCTGTTGGGGGACGTCATCACACCTAATCGCTGCCTCGAGATTCGCCAAGACCGGATCAATTCCTATACTCCCGCCAAAATCAGAGGTCGGAGGGGGTAGAAAGCATGCCTGCGCTTGGCACGAAGGTCGCGATCATAACCGGTGGGGCCGGCGGGATCGGTACGGAGATGGCGCGTCGAATGCTCGTTGACGGACACCGTCTAGCATTGCTGGATATCAACGGGGACACCGCCGAACGCGTGGCAGAAACACTGAACCGAGAATTTGGCACTAATAGTGTGCTTGGGGTCACCAGCGACGTATCGGATCCGAGCCAATGCGATCAAGCGGTATCGACCGTGAATGACGCGTTTGGACAGGTCGATATCCTGGTCAACAATGCAGGGTTTGGCGCCTGTCATATCCGCCCTGACGGGGAAAAAAACCTGCTCACACTGGAAGAACTGACACCGGAGGTATGGGGCCAGTTCTTCGCGACTAACATCAATGGCGCTTTGCACATGATCCGTGCCGTCCTGCCCGGCATGAAGGATAGAGGGTGGGGTCGGATCATCAACGTAACGACAAGCTTCTTCACCATGTTGCGCAGCATGCCCTACGGCGCGACGAAAGCGGCGTTGGAGGCAGGGTCCGCGGCCTGGGCAAAGGAACTCGAAGGGACCGGGATCACGGTCAATGTGGTCGTGCCGGGCGGCCCGACAGACACACCCTTCCTCAAACCCGAATCTGAAATGGACCCCGCAAAGATGCTTAAACCGGAGGTCATGGGACCGCCAATCGCATGGCTATGTACAAGCAAAGCAGACGGCGTTACGGGGCAGCGTTTCATTGGCGGCAAGTGGGATCCGACAATGTCGGATGCCGACGCCGTCGCCGAAGCCGGGTCCAGCGCCGGCTGGCCAGACCTCGCCGCAGCAACAGTTATTTGGCCGGATTAACGTACCTTCAATCCTATTCATGTGGCTGGTAAACTCGCGACAATAAAGACAGGCCTTGGAGTATAATTATGAACGTATCAGAACTAGTTGCACGCTTTGCGCCGGCAGCCGCTGAAGACTACCCACACAAGGCAACCATGGCCGTCATGCAGGAACTGAAAAATGACCTGGACGGTGTCCTCGAAGCGACGTCGTACCTGACCGGCAGCGGTGGTAACGCACTTCAGGCCTTCTACCGCTCTCCAAACCTCAGTCTGCTCAAAGTCCAGTTTCCCGACGGCCGCCGTACCCCGCCGCACAATCACGGTACTTGGGCATCGATCCTAGTCCTGTCAGGATCAGAAAAGAATACCGTCTACAAACGCAATGACGACGGCTCCCTCACCTATGACCGTTCTGTCGATCTAGCGCGTGGCGACGTTATTTACATGGCGGCCGACGCTGTCCACGTCGCTGAATGTACCAGCGACAAACCGGCTATTGGGCTGCATGTCTATGGCGATAATGTCCTGGGTGTAGAACGCCAGATGTGGGATCCGGACACGTTGCAAGAGCAGCCGCTCGATTGGTCGAAATACGAAGGTTTAGCGCAACGTGCCACCGCTGCGGATAAAGCCCCGCTGACCTGACAGCCGCGCCCTTACCCAACTGGAATTATGGCACCAAACGTTGCGATACGAATTCCGAAACCTTGCTGCGTACGTCCTGCCAACCTGTCAGCCAAACGCGATCAAACTCATAGCTAACACCAATTGTCGTGAAGCGTCGTTCAACAGCTAGACAAGTGGGCGCTTCCTCCTCTTCGGGCTTATCGCATTCGGCGAACCAGTCGACGGAACCAGTCTCAGACAAACGATAGAACAGATCCCTTACAGGGCGGTGATCATAATCCGTGACAGAAAGGTTCGTATTTGCTGGATCATCCGTATGGGTCTTAAGAGCGCGTATATGAGCTACCGTCGACCGGTTTGCCCAGGGCCGAACCCGTCGTTGCAATGTGATCATTATGTCGTCCTTATCCTGTTTATCGAATGCGATCGAAGAACCAGCATCATCTTTTGGCCTCATATCGGGCAACAGCGCCCGATAATGGATCTCTTCCACATGCGCACCGACGGGATAGTTCACCCATTTCGTATAAGCCCGATCGGCCCGGAGCCGCTGGCTCCCCATAACTAGATCGATCTGTTGCGCGTCGCCGCTGCCAAATTCACGGAACAGATCGAGGCTCAAAACAAACACAGCGATGGGTAGACAGCATAACGCTGCGAAGATGAGCCATAACCGACGCACGAGCATGTTAACTCCCATTAATTTCGATTACTTTCGAACACAGATCAGCATACGGCGCAAAGCACAGAGGCATAAGCCCATCATCTCGTCACTTACTGCTCGTCCACGCGGGCTCAATTTCCGCTTCAACTCATGAAAGTGTACGCTGACGTTTCGTTTGTTACGAAAGGATGAAAGACAATGTCAGAACAGGCGAAGGGACCGCTCACAGGGGTCAAGGTACTCGACGTTACTATGAATTTGGCTGGGCCGGCAGCCGCAATGCATCTGGCGGACTTTGGCGCCGACGTAATCAAGGTGGAGCGCCCTGGTCGCGGTGATGACACGCGACGCTTCGTTCCCGCATTCAAAGGCGAAAGCTCTTCTTTTATGATGATCAATCGCAACAAGCGGGGCCTCGCCATCGACCTGAAAAGCGAACAGGGAAAGGAAATTTTCCGCACGCTGGTTAAACAAGTCGACGTGCTAGTCGAGAACTTCCTTAAGGATACTATGAACCGGCTGGGGCTCGGCTACGAAGCACTGAAGGAAATCAATCCTGGTCTCATTTATTGCGGCATCTCGGGTTTTGGGCGTACTGGCCCATACTCCCATCTGGGCGGCGTCGATCTGATCGCCCAGGGCATGAGCGGCCTGATGAGCACAACCGGCTATGGCGAGGGCCATCCGCCGCTCAAGACTGGCGCACCGATTTGCGACGTGATGACTGGCATGTTTGGAGCGATGGGCGTGCTGGCCGCTGTGATCCACAAACGAGCAACCGGCGAAGGACAGTTCGTGGACACCTCACTGATGGAATCTGGTATCGCTGCGACATTCCATCAATCATCGCAATATGTCGGCAGCGGGGAGGCACCGGAAGCGCGCGGCAACGTACATCCACTGAACGGCCCATACGAGATATTCCAGACTAAGGATGGCTGGATGACCATGGCTGCAGGAAGTGACGAACGTTGGCAGCGGCTTGCACGGCTGTTCAATCACGAAGAATGGATCGACGATCCGCGTTTCGCAAAAACGCCGGAACGCATGGCAAACCTTGATAAGGTGCGCGAATTGCTTACACCCTTTTTCCTGGAAAAGACACGCCTTGAATGGATGACCCTGATGGAAAAAGCAGGCATCCCCGCCGGCCCAATACTTGATACTGGCGAGATGTTCGCTGATGAGCAAACACGTCATCGAAACATGGTTGTAGAGGTCGACCACAGCACAGTCGGTAAAATCGAAACGCTAGGCCCTGCAGTAAAGCTATCAAAATCCCCGGCTAGCGTCCGCCGCGCCGCGCCACGGCTTGGTGAACACAGTGCGGAAGTGCTAGCGGAGTTTGGGTATAGCAAGGCGGATATCGATGAATTGCTCAACACCGGTGTGATTGAAGTCCCAGAGGGACTGGCTTCAGCAGCGGAGTAAGTGCAACACATAATGATATTTGAACGCCAAGCTTAGGTCGCACTCCCAACGTCCCATTCTCGCGATCCGTCACCACATTATTGCGAAGAATAATAGGATTGAATGGATTTGGCGGTATCGCCGGCG
>PBDC01000084.1 GCA_002717185.1 Rhodospirillaceae bacterium | reverse complement strand
TAGTATGCACTGGCGGCGGAAAAGTTGCTTCGGGTTGATTTTACCAAATAATAAGGACCGCTCTCATGAATAGTTATACATCACCCGATACTCTGCGCCGGGACCCCGAATCTTTCACTCTGCGACAGAATATCGAAACTCAAAACTTAAAAACGGGCACTGGTAAACCTTCCCGTGACCAGGCGGAAGCCGCTGTTCAAGTATTACTACGTTGGGCAGGCGATGACCCAAATCGCGAAGGCCTCATTGGCACGCCGGACCGGGTAGTTCGTGCCTACGAGGAGTTCTTCGCTGGATACGATGCAGACCCCATCGACATGTTATCTCGTACCTTCGAGGAAACCGATGGGTACGACGAAATGGTTCTGCTGCGCGACATCGATTTCCAGAGCCACTGCGAACACCATATGGTGCCGATCATTGGAGTTGCCCATGTCGCTTATATCCCCAAAAACCGGGTCGTCGGCATTAGCAAGCTGGCTCGGATCGTCGAAGCCTTTGCGAAGCGTCTGCAAATTCAAGAACGTTTTACAATGCAAATCGCCAATAGCATAAACGATGTACTCCAACCTATAGGGGTCGGCGTCGTTATCGAAGCCCAACATCAATGCATGACAACGCGCGGTGTCAACAAACCTGGCGTGGCAATGGTGACCAGTTGCATGCTTGGCGCGTTTCGCGAAGACCCGGCAACGCGCAGTGAGTTCCTTAACGCAATACCTGCTAAATAGACAGCCGCCGTCTATAAAGCAGCTTTATCCCAATAATCAGCAACGGCTTTTTCAACCGCAGTACCGGCAAAGAAGTCGCGATTGTTGCGGCTCAAGAACCGAACAGCGTTCTCAAACACAAAATCGCGAAAATTGTCAACATCGATAAGTTCTTCATCGACCAGCTCATGCGCTTCGGTCAGTACACCTGACATATCACGCACGTCGAAATGTCCAATGTCAGAGCCAAAAAGCGTATTCAACTGAACGCCATGCGGCAGGTGATCACGAGAAAAGGCCCATGCATTAATCGGATCGTCAGCCTCACAGCCGAAATAGAACTGGTCTACAAATTGTCCAACTAGCTTCTCTTCCGTATCGAAACCGCATGCGGCGAAATCGTCAAACCCGTCTACCGGCGATACAGCGTTTGCTACGACAGATTTGCGTGCCGCACGAGCTTCCATTACCGCAAGGAAATCTTCACTAGCATAATCGCGCGCGTAAGCGAGCAATCCATCCTGATCCAAATTATTAGGATCTATATCGGCTAGCGCACCGAGATTACGCTTCTCCCAATGTCCCAACAAATCTGCATAGAGTTGACAGGCCCACCCGACACCACCTTCCAAAAAACCGAATTGAAGTTTTGGAAAACGATGGGTTACGCCGCCCAAAATCAGCGCCTTGCAAACAGCTTCCGACGCTGCAGCGAAATGCCCGATATGGTTATATACGAAGTTAGAGATCGAATTGCGCAACCCGAAGGCGCGGCCTCGGCCATTCGAATGAAAAGTCGGTGAAAAACCAAGATCCAGGCAACGCTGCCAGACCGGGTCATAATCGTAAGGGCTATCAAGCCCAATTACATCGAGCCAGGGGAACTCATCCGCCAGTTCCGGGTCGCGAGCGGTTAGCGCCGGTATCGGTCGCTTGATAAGACTGCCCATCATGATCGCCTTGAGGCCCAGTGCCTTGACATGCTCTAGCTCGGCGATAGCCTCTTCCGGATCGTACATCGGAATCACCGCTGCAGGCGTCATCCTATCCGCATGGTCGCCAAAATATTCTGCAATATAGCTGTTATAGGCACCGCAAGCTGCACGACGTTGTGTTGCATCAGGCACCTGTGGAAGGCCAAGACCGGCAGTGGGATAAATTACCCCGAAATCGATACCAAACTCGTCCAAGCGCTCACGCAGCAGGTTTGGCAGCATGGCGGTCGCGCGGTCGCGAGTATTACGGGTCGGTAGCGGCCACCAGGCTTCCTGAGCCAGGCGCGACACTTGGCGTTGTTCGAGCCCCATCGTGAGGGCTTCGCCAATCCGATTACCAAATTGCATGAACCCCTCAACAGCAGCGTCGCCGCCATGGCGTTTTAACGCCTTTATCATATGTGGTCCGTATTCAATCCAGTGTCCGTCCGAGTCAATGACCGGATGGTTCAGGTTAGTGCGCAAAGATTTCGCGTTCATTTCACTGTGGTTCATCTATACGGATCTCCGGTAGAAGTGGTGGGTGCCAAACCCATCATGTCGCGGCCCGCCATTTGGTTCTAGACGGGGTTCAATGACAGGCTCCTATTCCCTACAATTCAAACTGTGACTTTACGATCGGGGGCTGAACATGGATTACGACCTGAAAATTAAGGGTGGAACGATCATCGATGGCAGCGGCCGAGAAGGATATCGCGGTGACGTAGGGATCAAAGGCGGCAAAATTGCCGCTCTTGGCAGGGCAGACGGGACCGCCTCCCGCACCATAGATGTCGGCGGATTGATCGTCAGTCCCGGCTTCGTTGATATCCATACCCATTACGATGCGCAAGTCATGTGGGACAAAATGCTATCGATTTCACCCTGGCATGGCGTCACAACCGCTGTTATGGGCAACTGCGGCTTCGGCGTCGCACCTATGCGACCGGCCGACCGGCAAGGCATCATGCGCACGCTGGAAAAAGTCGAGGGCATGAGCTACGAGGCTCTGGAAGCAGGGCTTGGCCTCGACTGGCCTTTTGAGAGCTACCCAGAATATCTCGGAGCGATCAAATCGAGCGGCATGGCTATAAATCTGGCCTCTTTCATTGGCCATACACCGGTCCGTCTCTACGTCATGGGCGACGACGCAATGGAGCGAGAGGCCACAGCAGATGAAATTGACAAAATGGCAAAGATCGTGCGGGCCGGCATGGACGCTGGTGCTGTCGGGTTTTCCACCTCAATGGCAGCGACACACAATGCCTTCGATGGGCGGCCAGTGCCCAGCCGTCTTGCAAGCTTTGCAGAAACCGATGCGCTGATCAGCGCGATGGCATCGTCTGGACGCGGCATCATGCAATGCACCATCGGCAAGAAACTGTTCCACGACGAGCTGTCCGATCTGGCGAAGCGCCATGAGGTTCCTGTGACATGGACCGCTTTGCTGTCTGGCATGACGGGGCCGGGATCGCATCGCAAACACCTTGTGAAAACGGCCGAACAGCGAGCCGACGGGCTCGACATCGTGCCGCAGGTCGCCTGCCGGCCCATCAATTTCGACTTCGACTTCGGCGAACCTTTTCCCTTTGAGTTGTTTCCAATTTTTAAGGACCTGATGGGGCTCGATAAAAACGCCAAAAAGGGCGCCTATAGCGATCCTTCCTTCCGGCAAAACTTCAAGGCGCTTACGGCGGCGAACCAGAAGAACCTGTTGGCGAACTGGACCGCGCGCGCCGTGATTTCGACCCTGCCATCGGACCCATCAGAGAATGAACGGCCGTTGACCGATGTCGCGACAGAGCGTGGCATCGATGCCACAGATCTGGCACTCGACTTGTCAATCGAAAACAATTTTGCCGCCCGCTTTCGTTTTCCATTCATCAATTACGATCAAGATGAGGTCAGAGAGTTACTGACCGACGAGAACACGGTTGTGGCGCTTTCAGATGCCGGCGCGCATGCCTCACAGCTTTGCGACGCTTGCTATTCAACCCATTTCCTAGGTCATTGGTGTCGCGAAGAAGGCATCGTGCCTATCGAAAAGGCCGTGCACATGCTGACACAACGTCCGGCAGATGTAATGGGTTTCCATAACCGAGGCCGCCTTGTAGAGGGACTGCCGGCAGATATCGTCGCCTTCGATCCAAAAACGGTAGGTGCCACTGGCCTCACCCGTGTATACGACCAGCCGGCTGGCCAGGACCGGTTGGTGTCACAAGCCATCGGCATCCATGCCGTCATCGTAAACGGCACGGTGATCCGAGAGGATGGTGCAGACATGATTAAGGCCGGCGACGCCCTACCCGGCCGATTGGTGCAAGGCCGCTAATCCACTCGTCTAAACGGCGGCGGTCATAGGCCGATCCCGTATATGCGGCGAGCGTTGTCGTAGACAATTTTGCGTTTGTCCGCTTCCGCAATTTCAGCGAATGTCCGGTCAATGACCGCCTGACTATTTGGAAAAGTACCCTCGTCATGAGGATAATCACTGCCCCACAGCAACGTCTCGGCACCGACGAAATCCAAACACCGTAACGCGACTGGGTCGTCGCTAAAAGTAATCCCACCCTGTCGGCGAAAGAACTCGCTGGGTTTCATCTCAAGGCGCGGTCGAATCCACATGTGTTTCTTGTCGGCTTGTTCATCCAGCACATGCAGCAGCCACGCCAACCACCCGGCTCCACATTCGACGACAACGAACTTCATGTCAGGGTGACGTTGCAGGGCACCCGATGCGATAAGCTCAGCGACAGGATACTGGCCGCGCGCCATGCTCATAGCCATGAAGATGAGTGCACCACCGATCCCTTCCTCCTCACCCCAATCTTCCGGATAGTAATCCTCCGCATCGGCGAAAGCGTGCAGGCTAAGGACCAGCCCAGTTTCCTCAATGGCCGCCCAGAGCGCTTCATATTCCGGCAGATTATAGGGGCGTTTCTCGACGGTGAGCGGGACCTTGATAGCTCGATAACCCAACTTCGCCACCCGTTCCACTTCCGCTACGGCAGTCGGGATATCAATTACCGGGATGATGCCGACCGGCGCGAAACGATCCCGATGGGCATCGAAATTCTGGATCAGCCAATCATTGTAGGCGCGAGCGACCGCGTATTGATATCCGGGGTCCGGCGACAGATAGAGAGAAAGTGAGCTGTTGGGATAAAGGACCTCGCCGACCACGCCATCGCTCGCCATATCGCTCAGACGACGGCCCACATCGCGGCCTCCCGTCGGGTCGCTGCGGAATTCCCTATTCTGGTCGTCGTCTGTGGCCCGTTCATCAGCCAGATCTACGCGGCGTGGTTTTTTGCCGTCGACGATTACATAGGTCTTACCGTCTCGGATCTGCCGCCTAGGCGCTCGGTCACGGTATTTGACGTCGAGCCATTCGCTGTAGAGTTCAGGCGGTTCCTGAATGTGGCTATCAGCGGAAATTACCGGCATCTCGGACATGGGAACCCTCCAACTTTTCTCAATACCGGATCAGCTTACGGAGTCATTAGAGAAGCCGGCAAGTATCGCCTAGCGATCCACTCGGTATGGTGTCAGGTCGATGTCCGGATCGCGGCCGGCTATAAGGTCGGAGATGATACGACCGCTGATCGGCCCCATAGTCATGCCAACATGTCCACCACCAGCGGTGATGTAGACATCTGGCTGACCCGGCACAGTACCAATATAGGGTACGCCGCTCGGCGTTGATGGGCGGAAGCCAAGCCATGCGCTCTGCTCTTCCGCACGAAAGCCCTTAACGGATGGCGCCACCCGGCCGATCATGCGACGCGCGCGGGTATAGTCTGGCGGAGCCTCGTTTCCACCTAACTCGACGCCAGTCGTCAATCTCATACCGTGCTCCATCGGTGATAGAAAGACAGAATGTTTTGTCAATGCGATGGGCCGGTTCAGCGGTGTTTCGGGATGCGGTAGCATAACGTGGTAACCGCGTTCCGCATCGAGCATCAAACGCACACCCAGCTTCGCTGCCAAGCGCGCCGTCCATGATCCAGCGGCCAGAACGATGGCATCCACCTCATAGGACCCATTATCGGTCGTGACCATATAGGGACCGTGGCTTTGGAAATTCGTAACGTTCTCGGACACAACGGTTCCACCCTTGGCGACAAAGGTTTCGGCGAACCTTACGACCAAACGGGCAGGATTAACGATGCCGGAATTATCGTCGAAAAACAAACCCCTAGAAAAGATTGGTGCAAGCCCTGGCTCAAGTTGTCGGATATCATCGCCAGACACTACGTCGTAGCGGCGGCCAGTCAGCTGCAGCAGTTCTAATTCGAAACGTGCAGCCTCAAAATCGGCATCTGTTTCGTATACCTTCATTATGCCGCGTCGGTTGACCAGTTCCTCAGCATCGGCCATCGCTATCAGCGTGTCGTAGGCCGCATTCGCTCGGTCGAGCAAGGCCGACTTTGCCAGCGCATTGCGTCGAGCGCGGCCCTTGGTACAGTTGCGTAAGAAGGCGATAAGCCACGGCGTAAGTTTCGGCAGATATCCCCAGCGGATCGAAAGTGGGCCGTAGGGATCAAGCAGCATCTTCGGCAGCCGCGCCGGGATACCTGGCATCGCCGTCGGTATGCAGCTAGCCAGGCTGATCACCCCGGCATTGCCCATCGAAGTCCCGGTTCCAAACGCATCTGGCTCAAATAGAGTAATGGCGTGTCCGTCACTTTGCAGGAAAAGCGCCGCGCTAATACCCGTTATCCCGCCCCCAACGACAGCGATCCTCCGCGGCTTGGCGTCGATCATAACAACTCTTCGAGTTCGTCGATAAAACTCTCAACCAGGCCAAGCCCGCGCAGCCAGAAATGTGGGTCTGTCGCATCCAGCCCAAACGGCGCTAACAGCTCCTTGTGGCGCAAGGTACCCCCCGCTTTCAGCATGTCGAAATACTTATCAACAAAATCAGGTCCAGAGTCTTCGTATAGCGAATAAAGCGAATTCACAAGACAATCGCCAAAGGCGTAGGCGTAGACGTAGAAGGGCGAATGGATGAAGTGAGGAATATAGGCCCAGAAATGTCCGTACTCCTCTTCGAAGCGGATCGCTGGCCCAAGGCTCTCACCCTGCACATCGAACCAAATTTCCGAAAGTTTCTCTGCCGACAATTCGCCCTCGCGGCGGGCGTCATGCACCTTCCTCTCGAACTCATAGAACGCCACCTGTCGGACCGCCGTATTGATCATATCTTCGACCTTCGAGGCCAGCATTGCGCGACGCGACTTCTCGTCTGTCGTCGCATCCAGCATCGCCTGGAAAGTCAGCATCTCGCCGAATACCGACGCTGTCTCCGCCAGGGTGAGTGGCGTGTCGGCCATCAGTTGCCCCTGCGGCCCGGCCAGCACCTGATGCACACCATGGCCCAGCTCGTGCGCCAAGGTCATCACGTCGCGTGTTTTCCCCTGATAATTGAGCAGCAGATAGGGATGCGCCGAGGGCACAGTCGGATGCGCGAAAGCGCCCGAAGCCTTACCAGGCCTTACAGGTGCGTCGATCCAGGCATTATCGAAAAATTTGCGGCCCAGCCCTGCCAGTTCATCAGAGAAGGCGCCATAAGCGTTAAGCACCGTATCACGCGCCTCATTCCAAGGAACGATCCTATCGTCCTCATCCGGTGGCGGAGCATTGCGATCCCAATAGTCAAGCTGCTTTACACCAAACCAGCGCGCTTTCAACGCATAGTAACGATGCGACAGGCGCGGATAGGATCCCTTGACTGCCTCGACTAGCGCGTCGACAACCTCGTCCTCGACGTAGTTCGACAGATTGCGCGAAGAGACTGGCCGCGCAAAGTTGCGCCAACGGTCCTCGATTTCTTTGTCCTTCGCCAAGGTATTAGTGATCAGCGAGAACAAACGGATATTATCTCCCAGCACTTTACCGGTGCTCTTCGCAGCCGCTTTGCGCACTTCGCCGTCATGAGCAGATAAGAGGTTCAGAATTTCCGTCGACGACAATTCTCGGCCGCGGTAGGGGAAGCGCAGACCAGCCATGGTCTCGTCGAAAAGCCGCACCCAAGCAGCGCGACCTGCGACTTGTTTCTCGTAAAGTAGCTTCTCGATCTCATCCGCAAGCTGATGGGGACGCATAGCGCGCACATCCCGGAGCCATGAAGCGTAGCGCGCAAGTTCAGCAGATCCGGAGGTCTTGGCGTCCAGATCCTTCTCGTCGATCCGGTTTAGCTCCAAGGTGAAGAACAACAGATTGGTGCCGATCGTATTCGCCCGTTCCTGCATGTTCTGATAGAATTGACCAATCTCGGGATCACTAACATTGCCCGCATGAACCAAACCAGCGTAACTCATAATGCGGCCAAGCGTCTCTTCGATGCGCTCATAGGCGGCGATCGCCGCAGCCAATCCCGCGCCGTCCAACCCTGCCAACTTGCCCTTATAGTCCTTGGCAAAGGCCTCTGCGTCCTTGGTTGCGCTCTTCAAATCGGCTTCCAGCTCGGGCGCGTCCCGTCCTGGATAAAGGTCGTCGAGGTCCCATTCCGGCAGGCTGCCGAGGGTGGTCGCGTCGCTCATAGCTTTTACTCCTGTGGCCACATCGATATATGTCCCGGAAAAGCCGCGGGCAAGCGAGAAAACAGGGATGGACCTGCAAGATGATAGATTACGATTCAATCCGCAATTTACCGGCAATGTTTTTTGAACGCGCTCAGCGCCGCGGCGATGAAACTTGTCTCGCCTCTAAACCGAGCGAGAACTGGGCCACACTAAGCTGGGCGACAGTGGCCGAGCAGGTTTCAGCCCTGTCACGAGGATTACGTACTCTCAACGTCGAACCAGGAGACCGAGTTGTCATCGTGGCCGAGAACCGACCGGAATGGGCAATTGCCGACCTGGCGATCATGGCCGCTGGGGCGATCTCAGTACCGGCTTATGTCACCAACACACCAGACGACCATTTACATATTCTATCAGACAGCGGCGCAAAACTGGCGATCGTCTCGACCAATGCATTGGCAGCTCGGCTGATGCCAGCAGTCCAGCGTTCGTCCGAAATCAATACCGTCATCGCTATCGACGCTGATATCATGGGAACGCAAGGAGCGCATATTGTACGTTGGGCGGACACACTGGAAGCCGGACGCGCTCTTCCCGACGACGTGGCCGAGCGGATCGATGGCATCAACCGCAAGGACGCGAGTTGCATCATCTACACCTCCGGTACCGGCGGCATGCCAAAGGGCGTCCTCTTGAGCCACGGGGCAATCCTATGCAACTGCAAGGGCGCCTACGACCTGCTGAGCGAGCTATGTAACTTCGCCGAAGACGGCGAGCGGTTTCTTTCTTTCTTACCACTGTCACACTCCTACGAGCATACCGCCGGCCTGCATTTCGCGCTCTCGATCGGCGCGGAAATTTACTACGCACAAGGTATCGACCGGCTGGTCGGCAACATGGCAGAGACCGCACCGACCATCATGACCGCAGTGCCACGCCTCTATGAGGCGATCCATGGCCGAATTATCAACGGCGTGCAGCAGGCCGGCGGCCTTAAGGAGAAAATGTTCATGAAGGCGGTCGAACTTGGCCGCAAGCGCTATGAGAACCCTGCCTCCCTCTCCTATATGGATAACGTGTTCGACGCAGCGCTCGACAAGCTGGTGCGCGCTAAAGTTGCGGAACGGTTCGGCGGGCGCCTCAAGGCTTTCGTGTCCGGCGGGGCGCCGCTCAACCCCGAGATAGGAACTTTCTTCATATCACTTGGCGTGCGCATCCTTCAGGGCTACGGCCAGACGGAATCAGCGCCCGTCATCAGTTGCAATCCGGTAGACGGCGTGCGTATCCACACAGTCGGACCGGCGCTGACCGGCGTCACCGTGAAGATCGCCGAGGATGGTGAAATCCTGGTGCAGGGCGAGCTACTGATGGACGGATACTGGAATAACCCGGATGCTACCGCTGAGGTGCTAATCGATGGCTGGCTGCATACCGGTGACATCGGCGTGTTGGACGCGGACGGCTATATACAGATCACAGACCGCAAGAAAGACATTATCGTCAATGCCGGTGGCGACAATATCTCGCCGCAGCGGGTCGAGGGCATGCTAACCATCGAGCCAGAAATCAGTCAGGCTATGGTTTTTGGCGATCGCCGGCCGCACCTGGTAGCGCTGCTAGTGCCGGACGAAGACTTAATCAAGACAGTCGGCAGCGAGGACGAACTTCAGTCTAGGCTCTCCGACGCGGTCGATAGGGTGAACCAGAAGCTAAATATGATCGAACGGATCCGACGCTTCACCATCGCGCACGAAGCCTTCACCACCGACAATGAGATGATGACCCCCAGCATGAAAATCCGCCGCCATGTCATTAACGCGGAATACGGCAAGGCACTGGAGGGTCTGTATGGAGGATAGCTCGCTGTTCTTGGAAACTCCGACACGGCAGCCGGTGCACAATTCAAACGCAGACCTAAATTAATATGCACTCGGTTAGTGTCACTGTTTCGAGCTGAAGCCTACAATACGAGGCTAATTGGACGTGCCGACACGCTTGCGATAGGCCGCGCAAATTTTATTGCCAGCAGGGTCTCGTAGATAGGCAAGATACACCCCACTATCCCGCGTTCCGGGCGGGTCTTCGCAGGTGGTACCACCGTTGGCGATGCCGGCTGCATGCCAGGCATCGACTTCCGCGGTGTCTTGTGCAGCGAAACCGATGGTGCTGCCGTTGCCGTTGGTGGCTGGCTTTCCGTCGATCGGCATCTTGATCATGAACACGCCGCCGCTTCCGTGATACCGGCAGCGCACCGCAGAGTCTCTAACGCCGGGGGCAATACCGAGGACGCCCAGTATCACATCGTAGAAACGCTTCGATGCGTCAATGTCTTTAGCTCCAACCATTACGTGGTTGAACATGTCGAACTCCTCTGAGAAAGAGAAAATTTGGTTACCTGTATTATGCCAGATGCTGCACGACCGATCAGGTACCTTCGCTACTACCACAAATCATCAAGCTCGGCATATTTCAAGGGGAACGACTGCAAAACGGCTCCCCTACCTTTTTGTTCGAGACACCAAAGCTGCTGTTCTGCGTACAAATGACCACCCGCTTCGTAACGTCACGCCGCCATTCCATTGCACCGGACGTCATGCCCCCGGCAGTTCATAGTCCTTAAACTGTTCCCGGAGCTCGTTCTTAAGGACCTTGCCAGTGCCACCGATGGGTAAAGAGTCGACGACAATGACATCGTCGGGCAGCCACCATTTGGCAACCTTATCGGACAAATAGCTAAGTATATCCTTCTTTTCCGGGGTTTTCCCTTCCTTGGGCACAACGAGCAAGAGAGGCCGTTCGTCCCATTTCGGATGGTTCACGCCTATCACAGCGGCCTGTAGCACATCCGGGTGCCCCATTGCGATGTCTTCCAGGTCGATTGAACTGATCCATTCGCCGCCGGACTTGATGATATCCTTTTTGCGGTCGACTATTTGCATGTAGCCCTGAGGGTCGATCGAAGCGACATCGTTGGTGTCAAACCATCCGTCCCCATGTGCTTCGGAATTCTCAAGGCCAAGATAGCCACTGCATATAAAAGGTCCGCGGACCTTCAACTCACCATAAGCTTCACCGTCATGCGGCAGCGAATTGCCCTGTTCGTCGGTAATTTTCATTTCGACGCCATAAGGCGGGCGGCCCTGCTTGGATTGGATATCCAGTTTCTCTTCGACCGAAAGGTCACTCATCTTCGGTGCCAAAGTGTTGATCGCGCCTACCGGCGACATTTCGGTCATGCCCCAGCCGTGCCGGACTTCGACCCCAAACTCCTCCTCAAAGGCCTGGATCATCGAGCGTGACGCGGCGGAGCCGCCGATCACGACGCGCTGCAGATGATCAAGTTTTTTGTTTTGTTCACGCATATAAGCGAGCAACATGATCCAAACCGTCGGCACCCCCGCGGAAAAGGTCACCTTCTCGTCGTTCAGCATCTCATAAACGGCCTCACCGTCGAGCCGCGCGCCCGGCATAACCAGCTTTGTACCGGTCATGACCGCCGCGTAGGGGACGCCCCATGCGTTGGCGTGAAACATCGGCACGACCGGCAGGATGCATTCACTGTCCGACAGATTGAGCACGTTCGGCATCGCAACGGTTAGCGAATGGAGCACAGTCGCACGGTTGGAAAAGAGCACGCCCTTCGGGTTGCCGGTCGTTCCAGAAGTATAGCAGAGCGACGAAGCCGTCCACTCGTCGAACTCTGGCCAATCGTAGACATCCGTTTCCGATCCGACCAACTCTTCGTAGCAAATTAGGTTTTCGATTTCGCTCTCGGGCATTCTGGCCCGGTCGGTCAATACGATCACGCCCTTCAGGGTCTTCGCCTGGCCGGCAATCTGTTCTATCAACGGCAGGAAGGTAGTGTCGACAAACACGTATTGGTCCTCCGCATGGTCCAGCATGTAGAGGATCTGCGAGGGATGCAGCCGTGGGTTCATGGTGTGGCATACTGCGCCCATGCCGGAAACGCCGAAATAAATTTCGAAATGGCGGTAGGTGTTCCAGGCGATGGTGCCGATCCGGTCTCCCAGCTTCACGCCAAGCCGGATTAACGCGTTTGCAAGTTGCTGGGAACGCCTATGCGCCTCGGCATATCCGTAGCGATGGATCGGCCCTTCGACTGTCCGCGAAACGACCTCGCTGTCTCCATATATCGCTGCCCCATGCCGCAACAGCGACGACACCAGCAGCGGCGTATCCATCATCAGTCCGCGCATAACCCGATCCTCTGTTCGTCTCTTCTTCACTTTACCATTATTTTGAGGCCGCTAATTGCCGGCATCAACGACAGAATGAGCCGCTTCGTTCCGAATGTCCGAGCTCTTAGTCTATTCCTAGAAAAATCACTTCAAATCAGCGACCACTGAGTTGGCAGCAGCCGCTGCTCAGAAGACCATCTTAGAAGAGATTTAGGCCCTCTCTGTTTACGCCGCCTTCGCCTGAAAGAATGGCACGCTGCCCTTGATTGTTGTGCGGTGCATGCGCCGACGAGTGTTGGTTTCGTCGAACGGGCAAGCCTTGTGCATCGAGTTACGGTTGTCCCAGATAATAACGTCCCCAGGTCGCCATTTATGAACGTAGGTAAATTCAGGACTAGTTGCGAAATCTAGGATATCGCGGATCATCATTTGGCTTTCTTCGTCGTCCAAACCCTCGAAACGCCGCACCCAGATTTCTGACAGGAACAGCGCCGGCTTTCCGTTTACCGGATGGGTACGTACGGCTGGATGGCCAATTGGCGGCACCCGCTCCTTCTGCTCATCAGTAAGTGCAGGCCGGTCACGATGAGCGCGCTCATACTGCCAGACATAGTCGAAAACGGCGCGCTTCTGCGACAGCCATCCGCGCCGTTCCGCAGATAATGCTTCGTAAACCGCGCTCATGCTGACAATTGCAGTCTCGCCACCCTCTTCTGGGCATTCCAAGCAATGGAACACCGATCCCATGCTGGGCTCCGGCAGATAGGCAAGGTCTGAATGGTACTCCTTCGACCCCCCATAGGCACCGATATGCTTGCCATTCTCAACGATGTTGGAGACGACGAAGATTTCCGGATGGCCGGGCAGACAAAAATTCTGCAGAACATGGTCTTCCAACGGACCGAAGCAACGGCTAAAAGCAATGTGCTGTTTTGGCGTCAATTCGGTTTGCCCCCGAACCAGGAGTACCGAACGATCTGCCAGTTCTCGCTCGAGTCGATCTCGCGCGCAATCGTCTAAAGGCTTGCGCATATCAAGGCCCATGACCTCAGATCCGACGTTTTCCGTTAGGGATTTAAAACTGAACTCTGTCATTTCACTTCCGCCTCTTTACTAACGTTGGACGAAACCTAGCATATGGCCCAAACTACGCTATCAAAGCGTCGGAACCAATTACGGGGCGAATTACGAATGCCAATCGATGTCACCCCTTTGTCGGATGTTTTCGCGGCCGAAGTGACGGGTGCCGATTTGAACAATTGGGACGATGACGAGCAGTTCGCTTGCATCCGCAAAGCATTCCTGGATCACGGTGTAATCGCAATCCGTGATCAGCGGATCGACCCCACGGCACAAATCTCCTTTGCCAGACGGTTCGGTGAACTGCAAGGCCACGTTCTGTCAAAGTTCTGCCTACCCGACCATCCTGAAGTCCTCGTCCTGTCGAACCTTCGCAAGAACGGCGAACCCGTCGGGATCGCCGATGCGGGCCGGCACTGGCACAGCGATATGTCATATTCGGAGCAACCACCGCTCGGTTCCATGCTCTACGCACATGAAATCCCGCCTGAGGGTGGCGACACATTGTTCGCCGACATGCACACAGTGTTGGATGCGCTACCTCCGGAAACCCGGAGCCGCATCGACCGTCTGCAGGGCGTTTACAACTACACCCGCGATTACGAGAAGGCGCGGGCGAAAAACCCTGACCGTCCGCCACTTAGCGAGGAACAGCTGGAAACTTTGGGTGAAGTCACCCACCCGGTCGTCCGTACCCATCCCGATACGGGCCGCAAGGCGCTTTATATCAATGAGGGTCATACGATTGGCCTTGCTGGACTGCCGGAAGCCGAAGCGCAGGCGCTTATGG
>PBDC01000083.1 GCA_002717185.1 Rhodospirillaceae bacterium | reverse complement strand
TCAGACATCCTTACCATGTCAGCCTTTCGTAACGCGATCGCCGTCAATTCTGCAATCGGCGGTTCAACAAATTGCCCTATCCACATCACGGCGATCGCACGACATATCGGCGTCGATCTCGACATCGAAGAATGGCAGAGCCACGGGCATAACATCCCTTTGCTAGTTAATTGCCAACCAGCCGGCGAGTATCTGGGTGAAGGCTATCATCTAGCAGGTGGCGTTCCCGCTGTCTGCAGCGAGTTGATGAAGGCTGGTAAACTAATAGGTGATGCCCTGACCGTAACCGGCAACACAATTAGCGAGAACTATCGCGACGCGAAGGTGCAAGACCACAAAATTATCCGACCCTATGAAAACCCCATGATGGACCAGGCAGGTTTTGTGGTCGTTGGCGGCAACCTGTTCGACGCGGCCTTGATGAAGACCTCGGTCATCAGTGACGAGTTCCGGGCGAAATACCTATCGGAACCAGGTAACGAGAACACCTTTGAAGGGCGGGCCATCGTCTTCGACGGACCTGAGGACTACCACGATCGGATCAACGACCCGTCCCTTCAAATTGATGACAATTGCCTGATGTTCATCCGTGGTTGTGGCCCGCTCGGCTATCCGGGTTCGGCAGAAGTCGTCAACATGCTGCCGCCGGATGCACTGGTTCAGGCGGGGACGGCGGAACTGCCCTGCATCGGGGATGGCCGGCAGAGCGGCACCTCGGCAAGCCCGTCAATTCTCAACGCATCACCCGAATCGGCGGCTGGCGGTGGTCTAGCCATCCTGCAGACCGGTGATCGGGTGCGGATCGATCTCAACGTCCGTAAGGTCGACGTACTTCTGTCCGAGGACGTATTGAAGGCACGCTGGGACGCTTACGAGCCGCCAGAGTTGGAACATCAAACGCCGTGGCAGGAAATCTATCGCGGCATGGTCGGACAGCTTTCGACTGGTGGCTGCCTTGAGCTTGCAACCAATTACCACAACGTTGCCGCTAATATGCCCAGACATTCCCATTAGAGGTGTGAGATGAGCGGGAGACTTGCCGGCAAAAAAGCACTGTTGAGCGCCGCAGCGCAAGGGATCGGGCGCGCCTCAGCATTGGCTTTTGCAGCGGAAGGCGCGGAGGTTATCGCAACAGATATCAACACCGAGATTCTGTCCGAAATCGGTGATATCGATGGCATTACCGTGCGGACGCTCGACGTTACAGACGGTGATGCAATCGCGACCACGGCAGAGGAAGTAGGCGCCATTGACATCCTGTTGAACGTTGCCGGTTTCGTGCATCACGGTTCTGTACTTGACTGCACGGAAGACGAGTGGGATTTCGGATTTGACCTTAACGTCAAAGCCGCCTTTCGCACGGTCCGCGCCTTTTTGCCGGCAATGCTGAAAAATGGCGGCGGATCTATCATCAACATGGCATCGGTCGCGTCGTCACTGCGTGGCCTGCCGGACCGGCTCGTCTATGGTGCAACAAAAGCAGCGGTTATCGGCTTCACAAAATCTGTTGCTGCCGACTACATTCGCCAGGGCATTCGCTGCAACGCGATCTGTCCTGGAACCGTGCAATCACCTTCTTTAGACAACCGGATCGCCGCATTCGATGATCCGATACAAGCGCGCAAAGAGTTCATCGCCCGGCAACCGCTTGGCCGCCTTGGCAGTACAGAGGAAATAGCTGCAATGGCTGTCTATCTGGCCAGTGACGAATCGCGTTACACCACCGGAACGACGATGATCGTCGACGGCGGTGTGACCCTCTAAGTCAACCAAATAAAACTAGGCATAAACATGAGCAAAGCATTCGTATTTCCGGGACAGGGATCGCAAGCGGTCGGAATGGGACAGGCACTGGCTGAGGCGTCCTCGGCTGCACGGCTAGTGTTCGAAGAGGTAGACGATGCACTGTCGCACAACCTAACCAAGATCATATTCGAGGGACCAGAAGATGAATTGCGGCTGACCGAAAACGCCCAGCCGGCGTTGATGGCCGTTAGCATGGCGATCGTCCGCGTGCTTTCCGAAGAAGGCGGCATCGCAATCGACGATAAGGCTGAGTTCGTCGCAGGTCACTCGCTGGGTGAATACTCCGCTCTCGCGGCAGCCGGCTCGTTGGCGCTGGCCGATACTGCGCGCCTTTTGAAGCTGCGTGGCCAATCTATGCAGGAAGCGGTTCCGGTCGGCGATGGTGCCATGGCCGCGCTGCTTGGGCTCGACCTCAATATCGCTAAGGAAGTTGCCGAAGAGGCCGCCGAAGGCGAGGTCTGCGATGTGGGCAACGACAACGCGCCGGGCCAGGTCGTCCTCAGCGGAGCTACGACGGCAATTGAACGCGCGGTGGTGATCGCCAAGGAAAAGGGCGCTCGGCGCGCGGTGCCTCTGCCAGTCAGCGCTCCCTTCCATTGCACAATGCTAGCCCCCGCCGCCGAAGTCATGGAGAAGGCGTTGGGTGATATCGATATTGCCGCGCCCGCACCCATTCTCGTCGCCAATGTTACGGCGTCGAGCGTACAGGACCCTCCGAATATTCGCCGTCAACTTGTGAAGCAGGTCACCGGGATGGTGCGCTGGCGTGAGAGCGTGCTCTATATGAAAGATCAGGGCGTGGATACGCTGATTGAATTAGGCGCCGGTAATGTGCTGACGGGCCTGACCAAGCGGATTGACCAGGAACTGACGGGACGCTCTATACAGTCACCCGATGACATAGAAGAGCTACTGAAAGATATCTGACTGTCTCGCCGATAAAGGAATGGATAATATGTTCGACCTCACGGGGAAATCGGCACTAGTTACTGGCGCTTCCGGTGGTATCGGCGGCGCTATTGCCACAGCATTGCACGAAAATGGTGCAACCGTTGCTTTATCCGGGACACGGGTGGAACCGCTGGAGGAGCTACGTGACGCGCTGGGCGACCGCGCGCATGTAACTCCGGCGGACCTCGAAACGCCAGAGGGCGCCGCGCAACTGGCAAAGGACGCTGTAATGGCACTCGGCCAAATTGACATCCTGGTCAACAATGCAGGCCTGACCCGGGACGGCCTCGCTATGCGCATGAAGGAAGAGGACTGGGATCAGGTGCTCGCCGTCAATCTGACGGCCTCCTTCAAGCTGGGCCAGGCGATGTTGCGCGGGATGATGAAACGCCGGTGGGGGCGAATCATAGCAATTACCTCAATCGTAGGCGTCACCGGCAATGGCGGCCAGACGAATTATGCCGCCTCCAAGGCGGGCCTAATTGGGATGTCGAAATCGCTAGCTCAGGAAGTCGCGAGTCGTGGTATCACGGTCAACTGCATCGCGCCTGGCTTCATCGAAACAGCAATGACCGGTGCACTGAACGAAAAACAGCGCGAATCCTTGGCCTCTGCCGTGCCAGCCGGGCGTTTTGGCGCGGCTGAAGATATCGCCGCTGGCGCCGTGTATCTGGCCAGCGATGAGGCGTCGTACATCACAGGTCAGACATTGCATATCAACGGCGGAATGGCGATGATATGAGGGGAGATAAGCCTCTATTCCGGGGCTCTGGTGTTGGCGAATTAATTATGTTAATGAGGCGCGCTTCCGCTAAAGATCCTGCGGAGTTTCCAACCAATAGCCCAGAATAGCTTGAAGGGTAAGCGAAGATGAGTGACGTTTCCGAACGCGTAAAGAAGATTGTTGTTGAGCACCTTGGTGTAGAAGAAGCAAAGGTGACGGAAAATGCCAGCTTCATCGATGATCTGGGCGCCGACAGCCTGGATACCGTTGAACTGGTTATGGCTTTCGAAGAGGAATTTAGTTGCGAGATTCCGGACGACGCTGCTGAGAAAATTCAGACAGTCAAGGACGCTATTACCTTTATCGACGCTAACACTGACGCCTAATTGATCTTTAGGCTGACTTGCCGGTTAGATTCCGCGATGGTTAGAAGTTGATGAAAAGGGTTGTTGTCACAGGCTTAGGTGCCATTACGCCCCTGGGCGTCGGCATCGACAGAACCTGGAACCGGGTGCTTGCCGGAGAGTCCGGTATTGGTGGCATCCAAGGGTTCGATGTATCTGATCTCCCATGCAAAATCGCTGGGCATGTTCCACCGGGCGGGACGAGCCAGGGCGAATTTAACGCTGACGATTGGGTCACACCTAAAGATCAGCGCAAGATGGACAAGTTCATCGTTTACGCGATCGCAGCCGCAAAACTTGCGGTTGAGGATTCAGGTTGGAAAGCGGAGACTGAGGAACAACAGGAACGGACTGGCGTCCTGATCGGTTCCGGAATAGGCGGCCTGCCCGGCATTTCAGATGGTGCCGTATTACTCGAAAAACGGGGACCACGTCGCCTCAGCCCGTTTTTCATACCGGCCAACTTGATTAACCTCGCATCGGGACATGTCTCCATTGAATATGGCTTCCGCGGCCCGAATCATTCGGTTGTGACTGCCTGTGCTAGCGGCGCACATGCGATTGGCGATGCCGCCCGAATGATCAAATGGGACGACGCAGACGTTATGGTAGTCGGCGGCACCGAAGCGGCGATCTGCCGATTGGGCATCGCCGGTTTTGCATCGGCCCGCGCACTTTCCACAGGGTTTAACGATACGCCACAGCAGGCCTCCCGTCCTTGGGATCAGGACCGAGATGGATTTGTGATGGGCGAAGGCGCGGGCATCGTCATCCTGGAGGAACTGGAGCACGCCAAACGACGAGGTGCCAAAATTTACGCGGAAGTGGTCGGCTACGGGATGTCAGGCGACGCGCACCACGTTACCGCACCAGCGCAAGACGGTAACGGCGCGTTCCGGGCTATGAAGGCCGCGCTGCACAATGCCGAGTACGATCCAACGGATATCAGCTACATAAACGCGCACGGCACCTCAACCCCGCTAGGTGACGAGATCGAACTAGGCGCCGTCAAACGACTGTTTGGAGAACACGCCTACAAACTCTCTATGTCGTCAACGAAATCGGCGATCGGGCACTTGCTGGGAGCTGCAGGCAGCGTCGAATCAATTCTCTCGATCATGGCCATGAACAACAACGTCGCACCACCGACCCTCAATTTGGAGAACCCGTCAGAGGGGTGCGATATCGACCTCGTCCCGCTGCACGCGAAGGAGCGGCCGATTGACGCTGTTATGACTAACTCGTTCGGTTTCGGCGGCACGAATGCTAGCCTAATTTTCGCGGACGTCCAGAACGGATAATGAAGCGCGCTTTCGGCGTTCTCGCCATCATCGCCGCCGCCGCGCTTCTGGCTGGCGGCGTTGTGCTTTGGTGCAACAAGACGTTCCAAGAACCGGGGCCCCTGGCGCGCGAAACGGTGATTGTTATCGAGCGAGGCGCCGGCTTACGCCAGATCGCCAAACAACTCGGACAGGCGGGTATTTTGCGATACCCCTTTTTATTCGTTGCTAAAGCGAAATGGACCGGGGTTCACCACCAACTGAAAGCTGGTGAGTATGCCTTTACCTCACGGACCAGCCCAGCCACGGTCATGGAGAAAATCCGGAAGGGTGACGTGGTTGTCCATCGCATCACCATCCCCGAGGGGCTAACAACTCATCAGGCGGTGAAACTGATCGAAGACGCGCCAGCCCTAGATGGCCAGCTGTCGGCCCTTCCCGCCGAAGGTTCTTTATTGCCCGAGACATACGATTATATTTATGGCGACACGCGGAGTGCGCTGGCACAGCGGATGAAAAAAGCGCGCGACGCGACGCTTAAGGACCTTTGGAGTAAACGTGCCGAAGGATTGCCAATCGCCAACCCGCAGGCAGCCGCAATCCTAGCTTCGATCGTCGAAAAGGAAACTGCGGATTCGAAAGAACGGCCCCGCATCGCTGCAGTCTTCATCAATAGGTTAAACCGCAACATGCGGCTGCAATCAGACCCAACTGTGGTCTACGCACTGACCGACGGGAAAAAACCGCTTGGCCGGCCTCTCACCCGCACTGACCTTACTATAAACCATCCCTACAACACCTATGTAATTAAAGGCCTACCGCCTGGCCCGATCGCCAATCCAGGAACTGCGTCACTCGCCGCAGTGTTGCAACCTGCCACCACAAACGAACTATATTTCGTCGCCAATGGAACAGGTGGGCATACCTTTTCCAAGACACTCCGCGAGCACAACCGCAATGTCTCCCGTTGGCGCCGCCTACAACGAAATCAGAAGTCAAAGTCGAAGTAACGCCAATGGATGCACTCAGATCAGTTCAGCGACGCCGCGCACCATTAGGGCCACCGCGGCCAGCAGTAATAGAATTTGTAAGGCATCGTAGAATCGGCGCGGCTCTGTCTTGTGGAAGAGGCGCGTCCCGGCCCAGGTGCCAAGAAAAACCGCGGGCAACAGAAGCGCGGCCTCAACCAATAATTGACCGGTGATTAGACCAGTTGGCAGAAGCAGTAGTACCCGGCACAAGATGAAAAACCCGGACAGGATCAAGTTCGTTCCACGTAGCGACGCCGCCGTCTTGCAGGCGAGCTTCAGATAGACAACGAGAAAGTAAAGCCCACCACCGCCGCTGACCGGTCCAACCGTGCC
Organism: Rhodospirillaceae bacterium; assembly: GCA_002717185.1. Next base: position 10,385 of record PBDC01000083.1, on the reverse strand, counting down.
CGAGAAAAACGCGAGCGACGAGGTCACCATACGCGCCCGAAGGTCAATAAATTGAGGCATCCGTTCCAACAGATGCAGGCGATCCATCGCGACGGTGAGCGTGATGAGCACACCCATCAGCAGCAGCAGCCAGTTAGCCGCAAGAATCGTGAACAGCCAGGTCCCCAGCGCAGTGCCAAAGAGCATTCCCACGATCAGCGGTTTTGTGACTTGCCAATCTGCCGATCGGAATCCTTGCGGAAAAAGGTGGACCTGGGCTGCCGCCGCTGTAAAAACGACGAGTAAGATTGCGTGATGCGGTTCGAGAAGCCACGCAGTCAACAAAATAATCGGCATATTCGAACCAAAACCGAACGCGCCGCGAATAAAAAACCCGAGAAAATGCGCCACAAAAACACATGAAATGGCCCAAAAAGGTACAGCCTCAAAGGGAATAAGGTCGAAAGACAATGGGCACAGCCAATCAAAAAGATGAAAACAAGACTATAGCAGTGGCAACCTTAAACCGATGCTTTGAAATTCATTGTTAATCACTTTTTTGGCTTATCCCACCGTATCTTAACGAGGGAAAGCGTAGACAGGCACATGAACGAAGAAGTAGTCGGGTGACTTATCGACATTACGCACTGTTATTTTTGGGGCGGGTCCTGCCGGTCATTGGGGCTCCAAGCCTCACCTAAAAATCAATGAATTAAAACCTGATTGCCTCGGTCTCGTATTCGGCGCAATGACTTCAAAAGAGTTCCCAACCTGGTGCCCTACGGCACCTGCACCATTCCGGAAATCCCTGTCGTCGTAAAGAGCGAGAAGGCGCTGACCGAGGTAAGGAATCCCCTGGAAGTTCGGAAATTTATCGTACAAGAATATTTGCGCAGCCTGAACAATTCGACCTCTTGAAACAGATGTTCCACCACAACAAAAGACAGCTTCTCAAGCTCGCAGCCCTTATTGAAGGCGCCTGAGAGCTTATCTATTTCTGTCAGGCCGCACTGCCTCTAGGCCGCAACTCGGACTATTACGTTTATCTGGTCTTCAACTACCTGACTTTGGCGATTGCTACGGGACGGCAGAGTTCGACGTAACAAACCGTCCGATATAACGCACGCAGTCTTGCAAGGCCCTATGCATGAGATAACAATGTGGTACACAACGCCATGCACTGCGCGGCGTGCCATACGCCAACAATCGAACATGCATTAGGGAGACAAACATGTTGCTAGACGTTCGCACCTATACCTGCCGGCCCGGAACTATAAAAAAGCACCTCGAACTCTATGAAAAAATGGGCAAAGAACCTCAGTTCCGTAATCTCGGTGAGCCACTTGCCTACCTCACAACGGAAACCGGCAACCCCAATCAGTACGTCCATATCTGGGTCTATGAGAACGCCGGTGATCGGGAAGCGAAGCGCACCGCGATGTGGCAGGATGCGGACTGGATCGCCTACACACAGGAAAGCGCCAAGCTCGGTGCGCTAGAGGCGCAGGAGAATCGTCTGATGCAACCGGTCAGTTTCCACACGCCTAAGCGCTGAAGTCGTAATTTCAACATGCTGACGGCGGCTCCGACAGGGCCGCCGTTATTTTTGTTACCGACCTTTACTTAGACCCTTCAGCGGGCCTGTTCCAGGTTAGTCACAAGGATGGGCATTAGCTTACGACAACCTGGTCGCGGCCACCCCATTTCACCTTGTAAAGTTCCTTCTCGACCATACAGGCCAGGCTGATCACTATGTCGTATTTCGGCTAAGCCATCAGGCTACAACTGAAAGTAGCTTGGAAAACATCGTCCTAGCCCCGGCGCACAAATTACGAGAAGTCAGCGCAGGTTTAATCAAAAGTATTAAGAGCATTTTCACAATCCGCAAAACTTCAGACTACTTCAAATACTCCCCTCCTTACACACAACTTTCATATCGTCAAATGCGATATTTGCATCGTTCCTACTTTCTCAACCCCTCCATATGATCGACAAAACCCCGATTTTTAGGCAAAGTTCTGGCTACTGGAAGCAAGGTTGCCGTTTACTTTCTTGACCTGAAAGAATGGAATATTGGGCAAAGTTTGACCCCCATTGGCCAGTTAGACAGAATTCACCATCCATTTAAGCCGTCCAGACAGGGAGTCAGGTAAATGAAGGCCGCCGTATTACACAAAGTGGGCCAACCGCTTGTAATTGAAGACGTTCAGATTGACAAACCAGGACCGCGAGAGGTTTTGCTCCGCACGGCGGCGGCTGGCGTCTGCCACAGCGATTTGCATTTCATAGAAGGTCTCTATCAATACCGTTTACCGGTGGTCTTGGGCCACGAATCCGCGGGAATCGTCGAAGCCGTCGGCTCAGACGTGACCTATGTGTCGCCCGGCGATCACGTGATTACTTGCCTTTCTGCCTTCTGCGGCCACTGCGAGGTCTGCTTAAGCGGCCATATGTCGATCTGCGATGGGCGTGAACCCCGCCGACGGCGGGACCAGGCGGCCCGTTTGGCGCAAGAAGATCGGCCATTAAACCAATTTGCCAACCTCTCCTCTTTCGCAGAAATGATGCTTGTGCATGAACATGCGTTGGTGAAGATTCGCCGCGACATGCCACTCGACAAGGCCGCCTTAATCGGATGCGGCGTGACCACTGGCGTCGGCGCCGTTCACAACACCGCCAAGGTTGAAGTCGGCTCGACGGTAGCAGTCATCGGATGCGGCGGTGTCGGCTTATCCTGCATCAACGGCGCGACCATAGCCGGTGCGGGGAGGATCGTCGCGATAGACGTTGTCGGCTCGAAGCTGGAACTGGCTAAGGCATTTGGAGCAACGGATGTCATCGATGCCTCCGCCGGCGATCCGATCGAGCAAGTGAAGGAGATGTTCGATGGTGGTGTTCATTACGCGTTCGAGGCCATCGGCCTTAAGAAAACGGCCGAACAATGCTTCGAAATGCTACGTCCCGGCGGCACAGCGACAATTGTTGGCATGATCCCATACGGTACGAAGATCGAAGTGCATGGTGCCGACTTCCTTCAGGAAAAGAAACTCATCGGTTGCGCCATGGGATCAAACCGCTTCCGGATCGACATGCCCAACTATGTCGATTTTTATCTCGCTGGACGCCTGAAACTGGATGAACTGTTGTCCCGTCATATTGCGTTGGAGCAAATTAATGAAGGGTTCGAAGCCTTAAAGTCCGGTCAAGTTGCGCGCAGCGTTATCAAATTTGACGCCTGACCACGAGTTTATTCTGTTATCTGAAAAAAGTATCCTAAGAAGAGCAGCGGTCCTGCTCTTTGCAGAGAGCAGAATAAGACCGTGGACTAGGATACGCTTAAGAAGCTATTCCCTGCAGTTCCAAGTTATCTTGTTCAATCCGTCAGCCGAAATACCAGACAGTGATAACAACAATCTTGCTAAATCCAAAATTTAGAAATCGTTTTATGAAATTTAACCTCTGTTCATCTTTATTCCGGTTCATCCGGTCTCTATTAGGAAAATATTAAGGATCCCAATCGTTCGGAGCATCAACTAAACAGTGACAAAATAAAATTTCAGAAAAATAACAATAAAATTCAGCTGTCAGTTTCTCATTCTCACGTAAATCGAGTTACCTCTCCCTTAATTAGGACTCTGGTCACGCCTTCTTAGGCAATCGGACCATGAAGGGGTCGATCAGCCAAGGGGGCAGGACGCCAAACATCCAGGCAACAGCATAAATCGGCCACGGAAACGCGATACGGGCCCGATTTTTAGCCAGGCCTCGGCGAATGATACTCGCGGCTCGATCTGCATCCATAAGCATGGGCATGGGGAATGTGTTCGCGGCAGTTATGCCGCTACGGACGTATCCGGGACAAACAACAGAAACACCAATACCTTCAGACACCAGAGCGCCACGCAAAGCCTCACCGTAAACCCGCACCGCAGCCTTACTGGCAGAATAGGCTGGCGCGCCGGGATAACCACGAAATGCCGCAAGTGAACTGACGATTGCGATCTGGCCCCGACCTCGCGGCCGCATGGCATAGACCGCAGCATGAACGGTATTGAGAACACCATCTACGTTGGTATGGAAAATCGCGCGTGCTTGCTCTGCCGCCTCGCCCCCTGCTGCCGTGCCACCAGAAATCCCGGCATTCGCGACGACCAGATCAAGTGACTGATCGCCATCTACACGGGCGATCCACGCTTCCACTGCTACTCGATTCGTAACGTCCAAGGCCAATGAACGAACGGTTGCGCCCGCAGACCGACAGGCCGCTGCAACCTCAGACAAACGTTCAGTATCGCGGCCCGAAAGCGCGAGATAGACGTCAGACGCGGCGTATTCCTTCGCCAAAGCCGCGCCAATGCCACTTGACGCGCCGGTTATCAGAATTGATCGAGGCAAGCGCATAACGCAATCATAGCGGGCATGGCGGCCTGAGTCGTACTTCGTTATTTTGGCATCAAACAAATGATCGGAGATTTGATATGTCGATAGAACGTTTGGCCGGCGGTGCCCGCGGCCGTAGCCGTGCGACGATCCACGATGGGCGAGTCTATACCGTCGCGACGGCGCCCGACACAAATCAAAACCTGGCGGGCCAGACGGCCCAGACTTTGGCCGCCCTCGACCGCAACCTGGCCGATGCCGGTACGGACAAGTCCCGTATTCTTGCGGCAACGGTCTATATCGTGGACATCGGCGAGAAGGACGAAATGGATGCAGTCTGGTGCGAATGGATCGGTCCAGCGAAAAATTGGCCACAACGCGCCTGCGTTTGCACCGGCCTTGCTGGGGACACGCTGGTGGAGATCACCCTCGTCGCCGCTCTGCCCGACTAATAGCCGACCTTAACTTCCAGATGGATATCATTCGGATCTCGGAAATAAACTGATCCGGTCTCTTCGGAACCATGTATCGAATGGTCGATTTTCCGCGCCTTCAGCGTATCGATGATCGCCTTGTATTTCCCCATATCTGCTTTAAACGCGACATGATGCATTGCACCTATGCCACGCTTTACCGGTGCTGGCCCGTGTTCAGGAAAATCGAAGAAAGCGAGCATGTTCCCGCCTCCCATATCAAGGAAGACGTGGGTCGAGGAGGGGTCGTCCCGATTGGTGCTAACCTTCGCCAAGCGCATCTTTAGTACGTCGGTATAGAAACCCACCGTCGCATCCATGTCCGAACATATTAGTGCCAGATGGTCGACGCCGCCGGTCATTACATCCGCACTTGCCTCTTCGTCCAGATATTTTATTCGGAGCGCATCTCGGCGCCTCTCGTATTCTGTGTTGTCGGTCACCGTCTCTTCTTTCGTTGTTTTGCGTGCCCGAATATCCTCTACCAATACTTTTCCTCATATTTAAAACGGAACGCATTTCCGTCCGGCACAATCAGCCCGGCCGACGGCAAAGGAAAATGCATTGTGCAAATCAACGCACCACTATCGCAGTATTTCTCCAAAAAAGCGCGCCGCGTCGCGCCCGCGATATCCTTCTTATAGTCAGGCCGCGCCGCCCATTCCGGATGGTGGGTCTGAATTGGACTGTGAATCATGTCGCCGGTGAACACCGCATCCCGCCCAGCCGAAGAAAGGCAGACTGAAAAGTGGTCTGGAGAGTGCCCAGGCGTTGATTCCAGCCATACTGAATCATCCACCGCGTGATCGTTCGCCACCAACTTCGCCTGACCAGCTGCCTCAATCGGCAGGACGCTATCGATTAGGTGATCGAGCGGTCGCCGTTCGTTGAATTCCTTCCAGTAATCGAATTCCTTGCGCGAGAAAACATACTCGGCGTTTGGGAAGGTCGGAACCCAGCGTCCGTCTAACAGCTTGGTATTCCAGCCAACATGGTCGGGATGCAGGTGGGTACACATAACAATGTCGATGTCTTCCGGCGTTAAGCCAATGGCCGCTAGATTATCTATGTACGTCGTGTCCGTTTTTTGGTGCCAGTTCGGCCGGAAAGGTCGTTCCTTATGATTTCCAACGCAACTGTCGATCAGGATCGTATGATGCCCAGTCCGCACAACATAACTCTGCATGGGAAAAACCAAATTGCCGCTGACAGGGTCCAGAGCGTTGGGCATCAACCAATGCAGATGTGGTTCCCAATCTTCCGGCGTCGTCTCCGGAAAAAACTCATATGGATCAAAGTCCGGCGTGTTCATCTCCAACACACGCGCAATCGTCACATCGCCAAGCTGTCTACCCTTCACAACACATCCCTCCTCTTAAGCCTTGAAAGTAAGCCTACGACGTTTTGGGGGTTTCCCAAACACGAGCCTTTTGCCAAACCGAAAACCGCTTCAACGTCCAGCGATCATTCTGCCAAGGCCAGCACTTCAATCGCGTAAATGCGCAAGGTTTTGGTCATGGTCGCGCGTTGCTCGGGTGAAAGCGAGACAATGATATCGGCCAGAAGAGTCGTGAAGCTGCGCCAGCGCTCCTCGGAGATTGCTTTGTATTCCGGGTCAACAATTTCATACCCGCGCAACACTATTTTGATCGCGAAAGCGCGAATCTGATTTTGGTCCGGTTCCCGCGACAGAAAATCCAGGAGCGCCCGCTGGCGGTTCTTTCGGGTGCGAAACCAAACGAGGTCGGCACCAGCGGTCTGCGCGGCGTACCGGTGAATCCGGTCGGTCTGATCGTCGGTGAGATCGCCAGTCAGTCGCTCAAAGTTTGTAATGATCCGCTCGGCGCGAACTTTAAGACGCTCTTCAGCCGGTTCGTTGAGCGCCTCCCGGCGCTCCTCCAACCGTTCCGCCATCCGCACGTCGAGATGAGATAGTTTCTCCTGCGAAGTGTGGTTCACCAGAACCTCTGCGACATAGGGAGCGGCACCCTGCACCAAATCATCCAAAAGCGCCCGCATGATCCTGACGGCACGGACAACGGCCGTGCCGTCGATTTTGTCACCTGCCAACAGATCAGCCTGCGCATTCATGAAAAACGCGTATCTCGGCAGCATTTCTGCGCGATGCCAAGCCAAAAACTCGTCGATCTTCCGATAAACCAATCGCTCCTCATCATCATCGAGATGAAGGAAGAACGCCGTTTCCTCCTTCAGGGCAGATTCGGCAAAGCTGTAGATAAAGGACAGATGGCTACAACCAGAAATCACGAGCAGCGTGGTGGAAACACACAACAATTTGGTGCAAACGAGGCGCATGCCTTCCAGGGCTGACCGGCCGCCAAAAAGCACGGTCTAACCTTCGCTCTCTGCGTCGAAATACAATGCCAACCATATGGTTGGTACCTCAGCATCTGTCCAAGTCACACGGTGTCGTCGGTGCGGTGCGATCTCGACATAATCGCCGACACTGAGAATGCGATCCCTTTCCTCATCCTCGAAGCGGAGACCGGCCTGCCCTTTCAGGACGACGACCCACTCGGCACGACTTTGGTCGTGCCACTCCCCTTTCGGTGTAGCCTGACCAGTCGATACAATGCGGGCAAGGTTCAGGTGACGTGTCGCCGCCAGAACAACGAGCTGTTCTTCGTCCAGCCCTTCCAGTATATCCGAAAATATGTTCGATTTCAGTGCAGTCACCCGGTCGTATAGAGCGGATTCACCGCATCCACCGCCACGAAAACAAATATGGTCGGAGCGAGAGGATTCGAACCTCCGACCCCTTCACCCCCAGTGAATGGGCGATTAGGGAAAACAACGACTTAAAGAGTTGTAGCGAATTGTGCAAGCACGGTTTTCTGCGGTTTTCCTCTCTTCTTTGACGTAGTTAATTTTGCATTGCAAAAATAACTCAATGCGCAGGATTCTGGCAGAAATATTCCAAAATCCTGCGTGACTGTTTTCGCTCCTGCCATTGTTCCGCCGTCTCGCCTGGCAAGCGCTCGGCCAAATACCGTTCGCGCATGGTCTCGATCGCCAGGTCATAGCAGCGTGCGGCATCGTCAGCCCAATCGTAGTCAGTCGCCATAGCTCTCTGCCAGGTCGCCCATAGGCACCATTGTGCAGCGTCTTATCCGACCGCCATCGATCACCAGGTCGGCAATGTTGTAGCTCCAGCCGCTGACCGCGTGGCCGACATAGGGCTCGATGTGCCCCTCCTCCAGGCTGCAGCCGCCATTGATAATGCGGACGGACCGGTTGGTGCCGGTCTTGGTGAAACTCTTGTCGACGGCGCGATGTGTAGGCCGGCGGCACGGCAACCAATTCGGTGCCTTTTGCCTCGGCCTTGTATGTCAGTTGCCGGCGCACCTCGAACGGTGCGACGTTCAATATCTCTCGATTGAGCCCGGCCGCGCTGGCGGTCGAAAGAGTATGGGTTCTCTCTCAAGTTCCACTCCAACACATTACTTCCAGCCTATGTCAGCCGCCACTTTGATCTAAATCCAGGCCAATAGTCTGAGAGGTAAACTTTTCTAAAACTGCCAAAGTTGGCGAAGGTTCAAAACCCAATGACATGGAGTCGGTAAGGTCGATCAAAGGGGCACGATAAGGCGCCTCACAAAACTGAATTAAGGGCTCTACACCATATACGTCTGCAATATTACTGACCGCCTTTATCAGTGAAATTTCGTCCTTGGAAGCGAGCGAAACTCTATGGAGCTCTGTAATCGGCGAAAATATTAATTTAGAAATGAAGGCAATTACGTCATCTATGTGAACAACGCCATTATACAGCGTTTCCGGATTTACTACCCTTATTGTATCTCCAGTCCTCAGTTTCTCAACAACATTGGACGGAAAATTACTGTGGGAACCGCAGCCGACAATGGCGGGAAACCGCAAAGCAATGCCACCCCTTACTCTGCCCTCACAAATTGCACGCTCAAGTTGGTCCTCAGAAACCAATTTCGAGCGACCATAAACGGTATCCGGCTCGCAGTATGTTTGACCTGTTATAACTTTAACATTTGGGCGCCCTATCGCTGCTTGCGACGAAATATAGATGATTAATGCGCCTGTCCGTTCTGCCAGCGAAATCGCTTTTGTTGCTAAATTAACATTCGTGTTAAACAGGTATTCATCATCCGATCCAAGATTTGGTATAGCCGAAGCACAGTCGATAACAGCATCCACCCGAACATTATTTGCCGCAGGTTTAGTGGTTTTCCATTCAACAAAATGAATATTTTCCGCTTCGGGTACCATTGATGAGCGAGAACAGGCATAGATAGTGTGTCCCAAAGCAGCCAGTGATTTCGCCAGATGTGATCCCACGAAACCGGTTGCGCCTGTTACCGCGACAGAGGTCATTACTGTAAGCGTGACACAAATCTATTAAGCCATTTTTTTTCATCTCCGGCACTATAATTCATTAAATTTTATTCCCTTCATCTGTGAAGGAGGTAAAGCCTTTGCCATCACGTTTTTGCCAGGAGTTTCCGCGTCGCCCTTTGCCGACCCCGTCATATTGGCGACCTGCAAATCCTCGATAGCGATCTGGCCAAAAGCTCGGGTGATCTGCGTCGTGATGCGGTGGATGCGAGCATTTCGCCGGCCTGCAATTTTACGGGAAACCTTGGACATCTTCGCCTTGCGGCGTTGCCGACGTTCCGATCCCCGTTTGCATCGCGCCAGTTCACGCTGCAGGCGGCGCTTGCGTTTATCCAGTTTAATTAAGCCCCGATCGCGTTCAACAAACTCACCGGTCGAGAGCATCAATGGTTTTGTGACCCCGATATCAATGCCAACCGCGGGAAGGTCGCTCACAGCCGGATCGGCAATCTCAATCTCACAGGCAACCGAGATGGTCCACTGTCCTGCCCTTCTTGCGACCGTTACCGTCTTTGCCTTGCCAAGGTGTTTTTTATGTTTGTGGTATCGAACCCGCCCGATCTTGGGCAGGCGAACGCTGTCTTTGCCGAAGACGACGTTCATAAACCAGCCCTTACGCCACATTTTGCCAGTTATGAACACCGGAAGCGAAAAACTATCGTTCAGGCCGTATCGACGGAAGGAAGGGTATCGAGCGCGACCGCTAAAGAAATTATCGAATGCTTTATGAAGGTCGCGGATAGCGATCTCTAACGCCTTCGCCGGCGCATCGGTAATCCACGCCAACTCTTCGTCGTTTTTTAATTAGCGAAGACTAAGCTCACCTCTTTGCCTAATGGCATTAAACCGGCAATCACGATAATGCGGATCCGTGCCTTTGGGGCGGCCGTATAAATTTCGTTGTTCAAGAGCGGCGTTATAGACCGTGCGCACAGCGGCGATCCATGCTGATAGGCGAGCTTCCTGTTCAGCCGTCGGATAGAGCCGGTATTTGTAGGCTCGCATGATCTTCATCGAAGCAAGCCCAGTCGTTTCGCAAGTTATCTTACACTATTTTTCATCGAATACCGGACCAGAAACAGGATCTGTCACTCCCTTTTCTGACGAAATTTTTTGAAGAAGTTGCCTGACCTTATTTAAATTTTCAATCATCTTTGGCCGTGT
>PBDC01000005.1 GCA_002717185.1 Rhodospirillaceae bacterium | reverse complement strand
GATTGCGGTATAATTCCTCTTCTGCGTAGCCCATTAGGTCTGGTTTTTGACCCGTTCCGAGCATGACCTGCATATAAACTGGCTCAACACTCTCATTTTGATAACCGTGTATAACCCCCGCGGGGCAAGATACGCAGTCCCAAGGACCGAGATGCCGCTCGACCCGGCGCCCATCCTCTTCCTCGAAAAATACCATTAGGTTTCCCTTCAGAACGAAGAATATTTCTTCTACCTCGTGAGTATGCGGGGCGTTACCTTCACCCGGAGGGACATACATAATGCTCAATGTGAAAGCACCAACGGGAATTACACTGGTGTCCGTTTTCCCGCTGGTGTTTCCTATAAATCGGTGCTGTGCGCGCCGGTAGCCATCTATGAGGGCATCAGCAAAGGCCTCCCAGTCGGGCGTACGATCTTTAAAGTGAGCGATTTGCCTGTCTGCGATATCTTCAATGCCCATGCCCTCATATTCAGGCGGGCGCGGATGGCGCGCGATCTTTTCCGCCATGGATTGGTTCCTCTATTTAATAAATTGGTTTGTAAAATAATCGCTAATTGGTGCTTTCACCTTAATTTGCTCGTACTCAACCAGGATATTTTGGGCGTTCGTAATATCAGATGGTGGAACCCACCCTAGTGGCTTACCCTTGCTTCCTGCACTATGATAAAGATCGAAAGATGATTTCAAGATAGCGAGGTGAATGGCGCGGTTCAGTGTGGGTTTGACTTTACGGAGGGCATCAATCGCCGCCCCTGGATTTTCTTGCACGACCTTTAGTGCTTCTTGGGTAGCACTGACCATTCGCCCGACGAGATTACCTTTATTTTTTATCATGTCTTGATGCGTGATAATTGCTAAGCCCGGCACGTTTACGCCCGCTGATGCGAAGCTTAAGTATTCCGCTGGCGTACCCTTGGACTCCATTATAGGTTTTTGCAGAAAGCCAAAAGAGTTGGTGCCGTCCGCTTTTCCGGACAGTACGGAGCTAACTTTGGCAGGTGGCGCGACGAGAACAATCTTGTTACCACCAATTCCCATTGCTTTTTCGACAGCTTTAAACAGGAAAATAGTACTTCCACCTGCTGAGTCGGCAATTTTTGCTCCCTTTACGTCTTTCCAACTTTTCCAACCTTTAGACTTCGGAAAAATTAGCGCACTTGGGCCGGTCCGGAGATAACCGGCGACCATCTTAGTTTTTAGTCCTTTCGATCGCAGCACCATCATGGCGCCCCCATCAGCTGTCCCAAATTCATCGGATTTATTGCCCACCGTCTGCGACGTTGTCATTGACCCGCGACCCTCTCGCAGGTTTACGTTTATTCCATGTTTTGCAAATACACCTTTAGCCTTGGCGTAGTGCCAAACGGCGTGATATCCGCCTAACACCCAGTCTAGTCGCAGTGTTACATTGTCTTTGGCTTGTACCGGCGCTGTAATGAGCGCGGTAAGCGCACCCATTAATAATATTTTTTTTGTTACCGATTTCATTAGTTTCTCCATTTTTAAGTTTATTATTTAGTACGCGTAGTTCCATAGTTTCTTATTATTGCACGTGGGTTCGTTGTGAAACGTGCCACGGGATTAGTAACTTTTCCAGAAGTTCGATCGCATAAAAGAATAACATCGCAAGAATTGACAGTACTATGAGAACCCCGAATAGGAGCGCCGTATTCATCTCACCCGAGGCACTTAAGAGAATGTAGCCAAGGCCCGAATCCGAAGCGATATATTCTCCTGTCAGAGCGCCCACTACCGCTAGGGCCGATGCTACTTTCAATCCTCCAAACATGCTTGGCAATGCTCCCGGCAATCGAAGCTTTAGAAATATTCTTGACGACGATGCGCCCATGGAGCGTGCTAGCTGTATTAATGAGGGGTCGATACTACGAAGGCCCACGATGGAGTCGACGACAATCGGGAAAAAGCAGATCAAAAAAGCAACAGAAATTTTGGTTTCGATCCCAAAGCCAAACCATACAATAAATAAAGGAGCCAGGGCTATTTTGGGAATACTTTGGGTGGCCACCAAAGGGGGATAAAGTAGCCGCTCGACTTGCGGTGAGATTACAATGAGTATTGCTACGGGAACCGCGAAGCCTACAGCCAAAATATAACCCAATAGGACCGCCGCCGTTGTGTCCCATGAATTATCAGCGATCGTACCCCAATGTTCTATTACAGAATTAACTACCGATAACGGGCGTGGCAGTAGGTGGCTTGGAAATCCAAAAATAAGTACTAATAACTCCCAAAACACCAGGACAAGCACGAGTGACAACAACATCCAAAACGCATCTACGTACCATCCGCGGCGGTTGGGGCTCAAAAATCCGGGTCGTTTTTCTGTTGTCGGCTGTGTCATTATTTAAATTCCGCGTTCCTGTACTAGTGAATAACACCCATTTCTTGAAATAAGAGCCTAATTCTATGAACTATGGCGCCGAATTCCCCCGTATCACGTACGTTAAGATCACGGGGTCTGGAAATATCAATGTCAATAATTTCCCTTACTTTTCCAGGCCGAGGGGTCATCACAATAATACGATCAGAAAGAAATACGGCCTCGCTTATACTGTGAGTAACAAAAAGGACAGTCTTCTTAGTTTCTTGCCACATTGCAAGTAGATCGACCTGCATCTGTTCGCGGGTTAAAGCGTCGAGTGCACCGAACGGCTCGTCCATCATAAGCATCGGCGGGTCAAGCAAAAGAGCCCTGCATAGTGCCACTCTTTGGCGCATCCCGCCTGATAGTTCGAAAGGTCTTTTATCTTCAAAGCCCTCTAGTCCCACGGACCGCAGTAATTCGCGGGCTCTTGGTTCGTGCGTTTTATTGTCGATCCCACGCATATCGCACTGTAATAGAACATTTCGTAATACTGTTCGCCAATCGAGTAGAAGATCACTTTGGAAAGCAAAACCAAGGTCAGTATAGGGACCATCTACGCGGCTACCACTGATGCGAACCTCACCGATGGTGGTTTCGAGTAGACCCGCAACGAGCGATAATAAAGTACTTTTTCCGCACCCGCTTGGGCCAACGATGGAAACAAATTCTCCACGGCCGATCTTGAGGTCAGTTCCTTCTAACGCGATTATTTGTTCGCCATCTTGGCCCGTAAACGTTTTTCCGACGCCGTCTATATCAATCAGTGTTTCCATCATATTTTATTAGTTTTTCGGTTCCGTAGGTATTTGGCCGGGTCGTCAAATCGAATTTTCAAAGAAGGCGGCAACGTCGGACCAACGGACCGGGGTGGAATTCAATTCGGCCTTAAATGGGCGCAGGGCATCGCAAACTGCGTTAGCGATTACGACCGGTGGAGCAATCGCGCCCCCCTCTCCCAGCCCTTTTACGCCAAACGCATTCAGGGGGGACGGAGTTTCATGGTGTATTACCGTAATCGGCGGAACATCCGAAGCGGACGGTAATAGATAGTCCATCAAGCTTCCTGTTATTAGTTGGCCCTGATCGTCGTAAGCTAGTTCCTCAAGAAGTCCGCCGCCAATGCCCTGCACCAAACCACCTTTAACTTGGCCGTCTGCTAGTGCGGGGTTCACGAGGACTCCTGCGTCGTGAACTTCAACATACCTCTCGATTTCAATCTGTCCTGTCTCCGGGTCAACAAGAACGATTGCTGCATTTGCAGCGTAGGCCCAAGTCACGGTTGGAGGCTCATAATAGGAGGTTGATTCGAGGCCGGGACTTACACCGGCTGGCCTCTGGTTGTCCCAGCCCGGCTTAGCCGCGCGGGCAATATCCAAATAAGTAACGTGCATATCGGGCACCCCTTTTACCCCGATACCGCTCTCCCTCACTTCGAGATCGGGTTCACCGGCTTCCAACATATTAGCGGCAATCGCAAAAACCTTTTCATGCACTTCGTCTGTCGCAATCTTGATTGCTCCCGATGCGGTGACTGTACTTCGACTCGCGATAGTGCCGTAACCTTGGCTTACATGCCCTGTGTCAGCGACGGTCACGAAGACATCTTCAATCGGAACCTGCCATAAATCGGCAGCGACTTGTGCAAATATCGTCTCGTGTCCCTGTCCTTGTGGGCAGGCCCCGGTGGCAACAATTATTTTACCGGTTGGATCAATTTTAACGGTCGCTCCTTCAAAGGGTCCCACACCAGTCCCCTCGACATAGCAACCCAGACCCAGCCCAAGAAAGTGGCCTTCCTTCAATGCATCTTTCTGGCGCTGGCGGATCGTATCCAAACCACCTAATTCATCAATTGCCCGCTGTAATGCTTTCGGATAATCGCCACTGTCATAGACCATGGGGACACCGTCCCGATATGTGAGGCCAACGTCGTAGGGCATGTTCTCCGGTTGGATCATGTTGCGGAAGCGCACTTCTGCTGGGTCGAGCTCAAGCTCATTTGCCACTAGGTCCACGGCTCGTTCCATCGCAAAGCCTACTTCCGGTCGACCCGCACCACGATATGGCGCGTTTGGTGTTCGGTTGGTGAGTACGATTTTGCAGTCTGTTTCGTAATTTGGAATATCGTAAGGCCCAAGCATATGAGCGATAGAGTTGCCGGCTATACCTGCGCCGACGGGGGTGTAAGCGCCGGAGTCGACCAAAAAGGAACTGGTAACTGTCAGAATTCGGCCGTCACTATCAAAGCCAATCTCTACATCATAAACGTTGTCCCGTGAGTGTGCCGCATTCAGAATATGTTCGTGCCGATCTTCAATCCATTTAATCGGGCGACCGAGTTTTTTTGACAACCACGCTATTAAAATATCTTCCGGATAGACGTGTCCTTTGCCGCCAAAACCTCCACCTACATCGGGGGCTATACATCGGACGCGCTCCTCGGGCATCCCCAGTGCGGTAGATACTTCACGGCGAACCCAATGAACAATCTGGGTTGAGGACCATATCGTCAGCGTATCCGTTCTCGCGTCATAATCGGCGACGACACCGCGGCATTCCATGGGCATGGCCGCGTAGCGATGGTGGACAAAACGGCGACGAAGGCGATGCGGCGCATCGTCCATAGCGTCTGCTCCGCCGCCTTTTTTCGTATGAAGAAAAGCGGCCACATTGCGACCAAGATGATCATGGACAAGGGCAGCGCCATCAATCAGCGCGGTTTCAGCATCCGGTAACGGTTGAAGGGGTTCAAAGTCAGCTTCAAGAAGTTCAAGTGCATCTTCGGCGATATATCGACTGTCGGCAACGACAAGACCGTACGCTTCGCCAACATATCGAACCTTGTCATCGGGTATAAGGGGTTGGTCCGGTATCAGGATATCTGTGTCAACGCGGCTTCGCCACCCTTCGGGTGTTACTACTTGCATTCCATTTATAGGCGGCAGTTCCGCAGAGACCTCTTTGCCGGTGGCGACAAACAGCACACCGTTAAGCCCGTTTGCACTATCGGTATTCACCGATTTTATTTTGGCATGAGGTAACGAGCTGCGAGCGAATGCGACGTGGGCCATTCGGGGCAATTGTATATCCGCCACGAACGTGGCATTGCCCAGCAAAAGGTTATTGTCTTCTCGCCTTGGTACGGACTGACCAATATAGCCGCCGGATTGCCGCGAACCCCCATCAGCCATTGATAGACCCCTCGCTAGAGATTTGTTCTGCGTATTCGCTTACGGCGTTGATAATGCCCTCGTAACCAGTACAACGGCATAGCGCGGCTGACATGCCCTCCCTTATGTCCTCCTCTGATAGGTTCGTGCGGCTATGGACTAGGTCGATAGCCGTCATCAACATACCTGGTGTACAGAACCCGCATTGAAGAGCGTGGTGTTTGGAAAATAACTTTTGCAAAGGGTGCATTTCGCCCCCTTTTGCTAGGCCCTCTATCGTTTGTATCGTGGCGTGATTCGCTTGCACCGCAAACATAAGACAAGAGCGCGCGGCAGTGCCATTCAAGATTATTGTGCAAGCCCCACAAACGCCGTGTTCACAACCGACATGCGTGCCTGTAAGTCTCAGGTGATCTCTAAGGAAGTCAACGAGTAGTGTTCTGTCCTCAGCTTCACCGCTGTATTTTTCATCATTGACAGTCACGTTAATGGATTTGTGATTATTCATTCCGGTCCCTTAGCGCATTCGATCGCTTTCAATATTGCACGTCGCGTCATTATGCCTGCGAGTTTACGACGATAATCAGCCGTAGCATGTACGTCGCCTTCCGGCTCCACTTCAGCACTTGCCGCATGTCCGGCCGCAGCAATAAGCTCGTCCGTTATACTTTGTCCCCGCACTATTTCTTCGGCATTACGCAGCCGGATTGGGCCGGCCCCTACACCACAAGCGGCTACTCGAACACCTTTTACGATGCCTTTTTTCAGGGTTACCTGTGCAGCAACTCCGGCTAGTGCAAAATCTCCTTTGCGGCGGGCAATTTCCTCGAATGCAGCGCCGCTGTCCTCTGGCGCCTTGGGAATACGAATTTCCGTGAGTATTTCGTCAGCGTCTAACGCTGTACTAAGAGCACCCTCAAAGAACTCTTCGGCCGGAATCTCCCTTGCTCCTCGCACTGAAAGTGCTTTTAAACTGGCGTCTAGGGCGAGAATTACCGCCGGATATTCGGCCGCTGGGTCCGCATTTGCGATGCTTCCGCCAATTGTTCCTCGACTGCGGATCGGTAGGTGGACAATATTTAGCGTAGCCCTGTGTAGGAGTGGAGAATGTTCGCGTACGAGTTTATCGTTCTCAATATCCCGCTCTCGGGTCATCGCCCCAATCACTAAATGGTTTGTATCTTCACGAATGAAGGCAAGTTCAGGAATTAAATTCAGATCTATGAGGACCTTGGGCCTAGCCAATCGAAAGTTCATCATTGGCACAAGGCTTTGCCCACCGGCCAGCAGGTTGGCGTCGGGTGCATTTTCACTCAGGTATTCTATGGCTCCCTGCAAATTGTCTGGTGCCAGGTATTGGAAGGTTGCCGGTTTCAAAAATATTTTTCCTGCCGTTAGCTTACTAACGAAGTTTTTCCACGTAATGTATCAAAGGTCAAATCGGTTGCTGCACAAATGAAAAGCGACCACTATTCTTAAGGCGTAATGTTGGAGATTTTACGATGAGTATAGCAAGACATGCGAGACCTCCCGAACTCCGGGGTGTTTCGAAAGAAGAAATAGTCGATCAATATGTCGCACGTTTTTCGGAGCGTGAGCCAGACTGGGAGGCGTTTGAGGATGCCAAGATAGAGGGATACAAGAGGGCCCAACATCGGTTCATAGGGGCGGGAGGTTCCGGAAAATATGAAGATGTTACAGTAATTCCACCCAGAGCTCATACGCTTAGTATAATGTATGTTGAGCCTGGCCAGGGTAACGCGCCCCACACTCACGAAGTTGAAGAGACCTTTTTCGTTCTAAAAGGCCACCTTGATGCCTTTATAGAGGACGATGACGGGTCTCGGATTACTACACGGTTGGGGCCTTGGGACTGTATCACCTGCCCCCCTGGAGTGATACATGGGTACGATAACAAAAGCCTCGAACCCGTTTGGTTTCAAGTAATGCTGGGCCGTGGTCGACCCGATACCATGGGTTATTCGGATGAGGAGCTCTATAAAAAACGCGACGCTCATTTAAACAATGGAGAAAACAACTGAGATGCTCTGTGCTTTACTAAATTTTAAAATTTTCTCGTTTTCGCCGGGGCCCAAAAGGATAACCGAATGTCCGTAATCGTCGCGGTGGATACCGGGGGCACCTTTACTGATATTGCTGCGTACGATCTTGAGGCCCAAACGGTTTCATATGCTAAAGCGTTAACGACTTATGATGACCTTGTTGATGGGGTAATGTCTTGTGTTGGCGAAGCGAACGTCGACCTAGGCGAAACCGATCTGATAACGCACGGTACGACGCTCGTGATAAATACCTTATTACAACGTCGCGGTGCCGAAGCGGCGCTTGTCACAACGAAGGGGTTTCGGGATACCCTTGAGTTGGCACGTGGCAACCGGACTAATCCCTTTCAGATGGACTTTCGCCGAAAACCGCCGCTCATTCCTCGGTCTCTGCGCTTCGAGATTGACGAGAGAATTCGGGGCGGCGGTGAGATATTAAAAGCTCCGGTCACTAAAGAAATAGAGGATTTAGCGGTAGCTCTAGAAGAAACCGGCGTTAGAGCGATCGCCATATCTCTCATTAATAGTTATCTTGATGACAGTCATGAATTGATGATTGCGAAGCAACTGCGGGAGCGGCTACCCGGTGTATATGTTACGACTGGCACGGAATTAACGCGCGAGTGGTATGAATACGAGCGTTGCTGCACGGCGGCGGCCAATGCCATTGTCGGTCCTGATATTTCTGAATATACAGCGCGTCTCAGAGACAGCCTCTCAGAAGAGGGCTTCAATAAAACGCTTTACATGATGGGGTCAAACGGCGGCGTTCTTTCAGTGGAGAGAACGTTGCGGGAGCCGATCTCGCTGATTGAATCGGGTCCGGTCGGCGGCTGTATTGGGGCGGGTGCATATGGAGAAGTGCTCGATATTCAAAATATTATCGCATTTGACATGGGTGGGACGACCGCCAAATGCTCAATAATAAGGGACGGGGAATTTGGTTTGCGTACACCGTATTTTGTTGGAGGGTATGATACCGGGTTTCCTATCCGAAATTCGGTTGTTGATATAGTTGAAGTGGGTGCTGGTGGCGGCTCGATTGCCTGGGTAGATGCGAACGGACGTTTGAATGTGGGACCCCGGAGCGCCGGCTCTGACCCGGGCCCCGTCGCCTTTTCTAAAGGTGGTACTGAGCCCACGGTTACCGACGCTAATCTTGTATTAGGTCGAATTGCGTCCGATATATTTCTCGGGGGTGGTTTACCCCTCAATGTACAAGGGGCTCGTGAGGCAATAGAAAAAGAGGTCTCAAAGAAGCTTGGTCTTGAGAACAGGCCTCTCGAAGAAACGGCCGAGGGGATTTTGGCTCTGTCCACGGTGACTATGACGGGTGCAATTCGCCAAATAACGGTAGAGCGTGGTCACGATCCCAAAGATTTTACGCTTTTTGTATTCGGGGGCAGCGGTCCTATTTACGGCTCAGCGCTGGCGCGCGAGCTAAATATATCCCGCGTGATCATCCCACCCGAGCCTGGTAATTTTTCCGCGCTTGGAATGTTGTTAGCCGACGCTCGGCTAGATGTTACACGCACAATGATCCTTGGGTTGGAAGAGGATGCACTTGCGGACATAGAACAGGCCTTTATGGCAGCGGAAAAAAATGGCGTGGATACTTTGAATGTTGAGGTGCCCGGCGCAACCATCACGGCGCTGCGCGTTATAAAAATGCGGTATCGAGGCCAAAAACACACATTTGAAATACCACTGAGCGAGATGATTACGGATATAACTCAGCTGAGGGAGCAATTCGAAAAATACTATAGAACGCGTTTTGGCCATTCCGACTCTGAGGCGCCCTTAGAAATAGTGGGTATCCATGTGAGTGTTTACGCTACTACCCGAAAACCAAACTTAGAGAAATTGCCACGGATAGCTGCGAGCGGCAAAATCGCTCCTGGCAATCGACAAGTATACTTTTCAAAGACCGGTGGTTGGATCAACGCCCAAGTTTACCGGCGTGATACCTTGGCTGTGGGTAGCAGAATTTCGGGGCCAGCTGTTATAGAGGAATATGGTGCGACAACGGTTATTGAACCGGGAGACGAATTGGTCGTCGGAAAATTTGGTGAAATTCAGGTCATGGTAGGAGATTAGGTATGGATATGCCAATCAAGTTGACGGTTGATCCCATACAATTGGAGATTATTCGGCACAGTCTTGTTGCTATTCCAAACGAAATTGATGCTAATATTACCAGAACTGCATTTAGCCCTCTGGTTTACGAGTATAAGGATTTTGCAACTGGTCTTGTTGATCCCGAGGGTCGCCTTATTGCCCAAGGCTCGGGCTCTATCCCAATATTTGTGGCCAATGCCCTTGGAAATGCTGTTCGAGATGGTCTTGATATCTATGGCTTAGACGGCATTCTTGAAGGCGATGTAATAATATCGAACCATTCGGGTACGCTGGGTCAGCATTTAAACAATGTGGTGATGTATACACCTGTATTCGTTGGTCCAAATAAAGATGACCTTTTTGGATTCATGTGTGTTTTGGTTCATTGGGTTGATGTCGGTGGAAACACCGTTGGATCGTGTTGGGCCTCGGATACAACCGAGATTTTTCAAGAGGGAATTCAATACCGGACAGTCAAGTTGTGGCAAGGTGGTGTGCGGAACGAGGAACTTTATCGCATTATTCGGTACAATACGCGTTTCCCCGTGATGGTGTTCGGAGATCTCGACGCCCAATTGGCGGGTACTCTCGCTGGCCGAGACAAGTTTGCTTCGCTGATAGACAAGTATGGGGCCGCCAAGATGCGCTCTGCTATCAGCGCTATTTGGGATCAATCCGAGACTGTCGCGCGGGAATCCATACTTAAACTGCCTGACGGTGTGTGGCGCGCAGAGTCTTTTTTAGATGGCGACGAAGTTGACGGTTGGGAGCCTGTGCCGGTTATAGTTGAAGTACGCATAGAAGGTTCATCTATGACAATCGATTTTAGCGGGCTCGGGAGCGTCCTTAAGGGTCCACTGAACTCCGGGACTTATGGGGGCGCCTATCCTGCCGCGCGTATCGCTTTTAAAATTTTAACTGCCCCCGACGAGCCTGCAAATGAAGGATGTTTCCGGCCACTCAATATTGTGATTCCAGAGGGCACCTTCCTAAGTGCAGGACCCACTGCTCCCATGGGTCTATACAGCGCCACGCTCCCGACCGTAATTGACACTATTATAAAAGCAATCGGTGACGCCGAACCGTCGGTTGCTGCGGGTGGTCACCACGCGTCATTTTCAGCTCATTGTTTTTATGGTACCGACCCCGAAACTGGAGAATTATACCAGCAGCTTGACACTGGGCATGGCGGTTGGGGTGCCACGGCGCGCCAAGATGGGGCCGGTCCCTATAAGACGATGGCCCATGGTGATACTTTGGATGTGCCGGTCGAGGTGCAAGAGACAATTTGCCCGTTGGTTGTAGAGTCACTCGCACTCCGCCCCGATTCAGCCGGTGACGGGGCGCAAAGGGGTGGTCTAGGAACAGAGAAAGTAGTGAGGGTTCTCGCTGACACGGGCGTAAGTGTGCAAATTGATCGAACGCAATGTCCACCATGGGGTTTGAAGGGGGGGGGAGATGGGGATACGGCCATCGCCGCCATCGAGCCTGTCAAAGGGGAGCCGCAATATATTACAAAAGGCATGACCACCATGAAAAAAGGCGAATCCTTTAGGTTAAGGACAGGTGGTGGTGGTGGCTTTGGAAGCCCGATCGAACGCAAAGTGGATCTTGTTTGCGCGGATATTGCTGAGGGTTACATAACTGAAAAAAAGGCGAAGGATACGTATGGAGTAGTATTGGACGATCAGGGAAAAATTGACCTGGATGAGACGCATAAACTTCGTTCTACGATGGCCGAACTGTCCAAAGTTACGTAATACCATCGGTTTGGCGTCTCAAAAGCTTGCCTGCCAACGCGCCGGTGTGTTCTCCTTCTCTGAGCACCGTCTCTCCGTTGATAATTACGTGCGCTATACCCTTAGCGAATTTATGTGGGTCTTGATAGGTTGCCATTTCTCCGACCGTCGCGGGGTCAAATATCGTGATGTCGGCCGCATAACCTTTGGAAAGCCGTCCACGATCTTTAAGGTCGAGGGCCTTAGCCGATGCGCCTGTCATTTTCCATATCGCCTGGTGAAGCGGGAGAATTTCCCGTTCCCGACAATATTCCCCAAGAATTCGCGGAAATGTGCCATAGAACCGCGGGTGCGGACTGCCCTGCCCCGTAACGCCGTGTGGCGATACAGAATTACCGTCTGAACCAATCATTACGTCCGGACAACGGACAAAATCAGTTACGTCCTCTTCTGATATTGAAGACACTAATACGCGCGTTTTTCCGCGGTCTTCCACAATATAATCCAGGGCCATATTAAAGTCGTCGGTTTCACGTTCTGCTGCGATATCAGCAATTGTTCTGCCGGCGTATTGCGGCATGTCGGGGGAAATAGAAATTCGGATTGAGTTCCAATCCGGCACGCGCCCGAAATTATTCAAGCCGTCGGATGTAATCTCGGAGCGCAGTCGTTGACGTATATCACTGGCTTTTAACCGGGTAATCATCGCTTCTATTCCCCCTTCCTGTAGCCAAGGGGGAAACAGATTTTTGAGGGGGTTGCTTGCAGCGGTATACGGGTAGATATCGCAATCAATCGGAATACCGGATGTTCGGGCTTCGGTTAACAGGTTGATAACCTTTGACGCTCCGCCCCAATTATCGGTCCCAGAAAGCTTCATATGAACAATCTGTACGTGGACCCGGACTTGTTGGGCGAATTCCATCGCCTCTTGCAGTGAATCGAGTACTTGGTTTGCTTCATTCCTGAGGTGTGTAAAGTAACGGGCACCTGCGTTTGAAAGGACTTTGCCCAAGGCAACCAACTCGTCAACATCTGAATATGAGCCGGGTGCCGTAAAGAGGCCCGAAGACATTCCAAACGCACCCGCGTCGAGTGCCTCCCTTAGTAGCGCCCGCATATGTTCAAGTTCTTGTGCGGTGGGAGGCCTATCATCCATGCCCATCGCCATCAGACGAAGTGTGTTATGTCCCACTAGATGAATGGTGTTTACCGAAAGGTTCGGATACAGAGCCAGGTAGTCCTTAAAGTTTGTTGCTCGAAAATTAAGCCAAGGCGCACTAGGACTTAGGTAATCAGCCAATTCTTCTACCTTCGCCGGAAGCACCGGCGCACACGAATAACCACAATGTCCGATGACTTCTGTTGTTACACCTTGGTAGATTTTACTTTCTGCTTGAGGCATTAGAGGCAGTGTCCAGTCGGAATGCGTCTTTATGTCAATAAACCCAGGCGTGACCACTTTGCCGGTTGCATCGATAACTTCTGCGTTTTCTTCGTTAATGTTGCGGCCAATTTCTATGATACGGTCATTTTTAATCGCTATATTGGTCTCCGTTCCCGGAGATCCACTTCCGTCGATTACGTGACCGCCCTTAATGACAATATTATTGGTCATCTTTCTTTCTTTTTTGTTCGGCTTCTACCCACCTTCGTTTCATTGAGTTTCTGTCCACTTTACCCCTTTGATTCTTTGCAATTTTATCTGTGATAAAAATTTGTTTGGGATGTTTAAAATCAGGGAGAAACTTTTTGCAGTGCCCGTCGATATCTGCCGCTAGTAATGTTTTTCCGGCGCGGGCGACCACATAGCAGACGAGAGCCTCTCCATAGATGGGATCCGGGATCCCGACGGTACACGCCTCTCCAACAAGCGGATGCTTGCTAACAACAGTGTCAATTTCCAAAGGTGCAATATTGACGCCGCCACGAATAATCAAGTCTTTTGCACGACCTGTAATCCGCAGATAACCGCTTTCGTCCAGTCTTCCAAGATCTCCGGTTTTTAATCTTTTTCCCCGGACCGGGACAATGCTCCCGTCACTTTCTAGGAGAGAGGTCGCATTCTGGGGACCGCCAATTTCTATCTCCCCTTCTTCGCCGAGGGGCAGTTCGGTACCCCCTTCACCCAGGATCTTGAGGTTTTGCCCAATTCCGGGTTTGCCGACGCTCCCAATTCGACGGTCGAGGTGATGATTACCCGCCACAGTACCGCCTTCGCTCATACCGTAATGCTGGATTAAATTTATTCCGTATAGCTGCTCGAATCTTCTGTGCTGTTCTTCCATGAGCGGGGCGGTACTACAACTCATGAATTCAAGCGTTTTTAGTGATCCCGTTTCCTCGTCAATTGGGCGATCCAGCAACATGTTGATAACCGTAGGTATCCCGATCGCCTTTGTGATTTGATAGTCGCGTATCCAGCTAAATAACTGGCTGGTCGAGAATTTTGCCGCAAATACGACACAACCCCCGCCCACTAATAGTGGCTGCAAAACTATTTGGTGTGATGACGACCACGAAAACGAGCGATATTCCAGAACTCGGTCCTCGGATGAAAGGCCCCATAGATAGGCAGTCTGCGCGCCAATAAAATTGTAGTTGCCAAAACTGTGAATAACTCCTTTTGGACTATCCGTCGTACCGGACGTGAAACATATTACGGCGTCGTCTGTCTCCGTTGATACCTCCTCAGGCTCCGTATATTCATCAAAGTTGCTCAATAACTCAAAAAGACCGTTATCACTCGCTGTGTTTCCAGTGGCCTCAAAGGTACCGAAGGGTACCCAGGTACCAGCACTAAAAGACGCAATCTTTTCGATATCTAGATTATCTTCATAAAGCACTATTTTCGGTTCTAATCGGCGAACAAGTTCCGCCATATGGTTTGCATTAATATCGACATTAACAGCGCAAAAGGTGGCACCGTGCCGTTGGATGCCAAAATACAAGAAAAGGTTTTCGAGTGAGTTGTTGGAAAGCACAAGAACGCGGTCATTCGAGACGACGTGCATCTCATGTAGCCATGCAGAAAGCTTGTTCGTAAGGTGATAGAGTTGGCGCCACGTTAACGAATTATTTTGGTCGATGGAAACCAAGCACGTTTGTTCAGGTGCATTTCTTGCGTGCTCCCGGATCATGTCTAGGACACTTCGATATCGTACTTCGGATATAGTCGGGACTGTGTCAATCATCCTGATGTAAGCTCACCTTTAGACCTACGTGCTAATCCTTCCCGATAAACGATATAATATGATGCACCAAAGATCACGCCCGCACCAACCCAAGTCCAAATATCGGGTAGTTCGGAGAACATGATCCAACCAATTGCAGTTGCAAATATCATACGGGAAAACTGAAAAGGTTGAACAATGCGTGCATCGGCAGCAGAAACAGATCTCGTAAAGCAGTAGCCACCAATGCTACTGACGATACCAATACCGATTACGAGAGGCCATTGTTCAATCGAGGGGGTTACCCAGAAAATCAACGCGGGAACAAGTGCGAGCGGAAGCATCATTAAGTTGGTCCATAACGTTATGACCTCCGCATTGTCTTTTCGGGCCAACAGCTTGATAGTTGTGTTCGTCCCCGCGTAGAGGAATGCCATCGTCAGTGCAGCGGCAGACGCCAGAGTAATTTCAATAATCCCCGGTCGCATTACGATCAGCGTCCCGATAAACCCAATAATACAGGCGAGCCAGCTGTGTTTATCCGCATGCTGTTTCAGGATGAATACCGCGAGGACCATGGTAAACAAAGG
>PBDC01000082.1 GCA_002717185.1 Rhodospirillaceae bacterium | reverse complement strand
TCGTTCGTCCCCGTCTCGCCGTTGGATGCGCTGCGTATCGCCACGCGTTCCGCCGCCGACCTGATCGACCTAACGTGCGAAAACCGTGTTGCCGAAGGCGGTTTCGCGAATTACCTGTTGGTCGACAGGGATCCGACAATGGATATAGATCGCATCGCGAAGCGCGAGAACAATCGCTTTCAGGTCAAACGCAGCAGAACCTTATTAGCCACTACGATGACGCTCGGTGACACACCTACCCTAGCGTTTGCCGAGTTCTAAACCATGCTCCGACTGCGCCAAATTTGCCTCATCGCACGCGAACTCGACCCTGCCATTGCCGATCTGGAAGCAGTACTCGGGATTACAACCTGTCACCGCGACCCAGCCGTCAAGAAATTCGGCCTGGTTAATGCACTACTGCCGATTGGTAATAACTTCCTGGAAGTGGTTGCCCCGTTTCGCGAGAACACGGCTGCGGGACGCTATCTCGAACGCCGTGACGGCGAAGGCGGGTACATGGTGATCACCCAATGCGACGATGTTGCCAACCGACAGGCGCGCTGCGAAGCACTTGGGGTTCGAGTTATCAATCACATGCGCTATGACAACTATGAAGGCCTACAACTGCACCCTCGGGATACAGGTGGCGCGATTCTGGAAACTAGTTGCAGTTCAGGGAATGGCGCCCCAGACGGGCCTTGGCATCCAGCAGGCACCGCTTGGCAAAATTCAGTGCGAACCGACAGGATCACAGGTATCACGGCAGCGGAGTTACAAAGCGACGACCCGCCAGGCCTCGCCGCCCGATGGGGAAATATTCTTGCCGTGAAGCCGGTTACCGACAGCTGGGGCACGCCACTGCTGCCTTTAGAAAATGCGATATTGCGTTTCGTACCCGCGACAGACGGACGGGGGGAGGGGCTTGCAGGCGTCGACATCACCGTGGCCGATCGATTTGCAC
This sequence comes from Rhodospirillaceae bacterium, assembly GCA_002717185.1. Next base: position 31,499 of record PBDC01000082.1, on the reverse strand, counting down.
TAACCACCGCGGCCAAAAAACGCGGCTGTGACGTCGATGGTGATACCATCCTCATATGCGGCACGCGGTTCAAAATGGTCAGTTAGAAAATTCCATCAATTCGACGCGGCGAAATTGACACGCTAATATTTCACCGCGCCCCATAGCGCTGGAGGCTAAGTAGAACATGGCAACAAGCGTATCACCGGTCGCCGTGAAACGGACCGACCGCGACATCTATCTCGATCGGGTTCGGGAAATCGCACCACTGATCGAGGAATCTGGCAACGCAATTGAGCGTAACCGCCGCCTGACGCCGGACTTACGATCCGCACTTTACGAGGCGGGGCTATTCCGACTGTTATTGGAAAGGCGGTTCAACGGCGCCGAGGTGAAGCCTTCTGATTTCTCCGCCATCATCGAAGAAGTCGCTAAACATGACGCGAGCACCGCTTGGTGCTTGTGCCAAGCGAATGGCTGCGCCATGACAGCATCCTTCCTTAACGACGACGTCGCCAACAAGATCTGGGGCAACGACCCACAGGGCGTTCTGGCATGGGGTCCAGGCAAATCGCTGGCGGTTCCCGAGGGAGATGGGTTCCGGGTCAACGCCAACTGCGCTTTTGCCAGCGGCGGCCGGCACGCGACCTGGATCGGCACCCATTCCACCGTCGTTGATGAGAATGGCGAGCCGATCTTGAACGAAAAGGGCGGGAAAACGTTTCGCACCATGCTGGTCCCAGCCGATCAGATAAACTGGGAGGACATTTGGCACGTCATCGGACTGCGCGGCACAGCGAGTGATGGTTTCGAGATCAAAGACCTATATGTGCCCTACGAACACAGCGTGCATCGCGACGAACCCAAGGAACGGCGAACAGATAGCCCGCTTTATCTGTTCCGGCAAACAAACCTCTACGCCAGCGGCTTCTCGGGTGTGGCGATGGGTATCGCACAATCGATGATCGACGCATTCGCCAAACTGACCCTGGAAAAAACACCGAGGATGCGCAAGACAACTTTGAGCCAGAACGCTGTAGTCCAAGCGGAATTCGCGCGGGCGTCAATCCGCTTGAATGCGGCGCGCAGTTTCCTGCGCGGAGAATTAGACGATATCTGGGCAGCAGTGCTTAGCACCGGTGAACTGACCGTCGAGCAGCGCATGCGCATCCGTCTGGCAACGACGCACGGCATTCACGAGGCCAAGGGCGCTGCGGACGCCATTTACGATGCCGCAGGTGCCACCGCAATTTTTTCCAGCGGCCCGTACGAGCGACGTTTCCGCGACCTGCACACTGTCACGCAACAGATGCAGGGCCGAAAGGCGCATTACGAGACGGTCGGTGCCTTCCTGCTGGGCAACGAACCGGACCTGTCCTCAACCTGACCACATTCAACTACGTTATGGTCGAAGGCCATTGCATGCCAATCATGCGTGGCCAGATCAAACTTTAGTCGAAGGTTGGTCCCAACGCTTTCTCCGGATCAGGCGGCGGCGCTCCAGTGGCAACCGCCAAGTCAGAGACATAGGGGTTATCCTCACGCTCTTGGCCGAAGGTCGACAACCGACCATGTCCTGGCAGAAACATGACATCATCGCCGAGCGGCCAGAGTTTCTCGGTAATCGATTTTACCAGCAGGTCGTGATCACCCTTTGGCAAGTCAGTGCGTCCGACGGTACGTCGGAACAATACATCTCCAACTACGGCCAGTTGCGAGGGCCCGTGAAAATACACTACATGGCCCGGTGTGTGACCAGGGCAGTGGAAAACGTCGAGCGTCTGTTCGCCCACTGTCACTGTGTCACCATTGCCCAGCCAGCGATCTGGCATAAAGGGGCGTGGCTGATCGAAACCCGGCTTTTCCTCTGCATCCGCCAGCTTGTCGATCCAGAACTGATCATCCGGATGCGGTCCTTCGATCGGTATACCTTGCTGTTCAGAAAAATCTGCAGCCATTCCCGCATGGTCGCGATGTGCATGGGTAATAAAAATTTTCTCAAGCTTTATCCCGGCGCGCTCCACTGCGGTCATGATGCGATCGAGATGTCCACCTGGATCGATTACAGCACCTTTCATCGATTTTGTGCACCAGAACACCGTCGCATTCTGTTGAAACGGCGTGACGGGTACGATGGCGGTCTCGAGCAGCTTTTCAAACATGGCGCAGGTCCATTGAGTTGAAGTCGCAAAATTTTATGTCACCAACGAAGCGGCTTCAACGTTCGTAGGAAATTTCCAACACTTCGAGTTCCAAAACGCCGCCCGGTGCACGCAGCGTCACAACGTCGCCCAGTTCTGTGTTAAGCAGCACTCGTGCAATGGGTGAAATCCAACTGATTTCACCCTCTTCCGGCCGCGTCTCGTCGACGCCAACGATGCGTACGGTCCGAGACCTATCATCTTCGCCGACATAGGTAACTCTCGCGCCAAAGAACACCCGATCGCGATTAATCTGCTTTGCCGGATCAACGATCTCCGCTATCTCCATGCGCTTTAACAGGAAGCGTATGCGCCTGTCGATATCACGCAGACGCTTCTTTCCGTAGATGTAGTCACCGTTCTCTGAACGGTCACCATTACCAGCAGCCCAGGCGACGACATCGACTATCTTGGGGCGCTCGACCGAACGCAGCTCTTTAAGCTCTGCACGAAGACGCGCCATGCCTTCCGGCGTGATGTAGTTCTTCACACCTTCGGGTAAAACCGGCCCGTCGTCCGGCTCAAGCTCTTCTGCCTCGGTTTCTTTGGTGAAGGCCTTGCTCACCTAATATTTTCCTCTCTTTTGTCACCTCGGGGCTGACCCAGCCGTTTACAGCGAACAACGACGGCTTGCAGCACTGCATCTTCCTGTCGCACTATTGAGTGGTTAAACTAGCAGGCTGCGCATCGCATGCCGCATCTTCAGGGAGGTCACATGAAATCCACATACGATCGCAGCGAAGAAGATCTAGCGAATGTTGTCAGCCTTGAGCATATGAATGTGACGGTGCCCGATCAGAGGCTGGCCACACTGTTCTATATCGTTGGGATGGGTTTCACACGCGACCCGTATCTCGTGACCGGTGTTGTCAACATGTGGGTCAATATCGGCAAAAGCCAGTTCCACCTACCTATCGGCAAACCACAGATTATTCGCGGCCGCACCGGCCTGGTCGTGCCAGACCTGAAGGCGCTCAGCGAAAGCCTCAAGTCTGTGCGCAAAGATCTCAAGGGCACAAAGTTCAATTTTCGGTCGGGTCCAGGCTACATCGACGTGACTTGCCCCTGGGGCAACAAATTCCGATGCCACAAGTCGGGTGCAAAATTCGGCGCCACTATGCTTGGTATGCCCTATGTCATGCTTGACGTCCCCATCGGCACTGCGAAGGGTATCGCGGCTTTCTATCGCGACGTCATGGAGACCAAGGCGAAGGTCAAACCATTCGAGAAGGCACCTGCCGCACATGTTCTAGTCGGTCAGGACCAGTCTCTCATCTTCCGCGAAAAGAAAGGAAAGTTACCAAAATATGACGGCCACCATTTGGCACTTTACGTTGCCAATTTCTCTCGGCCGCACGCCAAAATTGCCGAACAAGGGCTTATCTCCCAGGAGAGCAATCAGCACCAATACCGGTTTGTCGATCTATTCGATCCAAAGACCGGCAAGAAACTGCACCAAATCGAGCACGAGATCCGTTCGATGACCCATCCTCTTTTTGGGCGCCCAATGATCAACCGAAATCCAGCGCAGACTAACAACTCTTTCGCTGCCGGCTATGATGACAGGCCCTACACCATGCCAGTTTCTGCATAACGGATAGGGCTAACTTGGCAGAAGGCGTGTTAAATCAATGATACTCCGCACCATTGCTCCGCTTTGCTGTTCTGGATAGCCAGTAATTACTCCACCGACAGATAGCTCGATCTGAAAGCCCAAACGGTTCTAATTTTTTGCAGCCCAGGTGATTAGTTTCAAGCAGAGAAATTAGGCCACACACATTTTCACTGAGCATAGTTTCGGCAGTAAGGTTAAACGCCTAAATTGAAGTGTTACGCACGCCCGCGCCTAGGCAATCGAGTGCACAAGAACGCGCTTGTGCCTAAAAATAACAGGTTAACTCGAACCTATTACTCTATAGGGTGACACTGAGAAATATCACAATCAAAGTCGATACTAGCCTGGATAATTCAATAGTATCAACGATGCATGTTGCGGCGAAGTTCCTCTTCGTCCCAGTGAACAAAGTCCGGACCGAGTTGATCGAGCGCCGTTATGCCGGTCTGCGCCATCACAAGATCGATCTCGTTGCGCAGGATACTAGCTGCCTTTGACGCACCAGAAACACCACCGGCAACGACGCCATAAAGCGTCGGGCGGCCAAGGAAAATGAACTTAGCCCCCATGCAAAGCGCAATAAGCACGTCAGAGCCCCGGCGCACCCCTCCATCCAGCATCAGTGTCATGCGGTCACCGACTGCACCATGGATCGAGGGTAACACGTCTAGCGGCGAGGGCGCACGGTCGAGCTGCCGCGCGCCATGGTTGGAAACCATCAACCCATCGACGCCCAGTTCCGCGGCCCTGATTGCATCATCAGTGCGCATTACACCCTTCAGCACCATCTTTCTCGGCCATAGTTTGCGGAAATTCTCTATATCAGCCCAGCTCAGCGAGCCCCTGATCTGGCTTGAGACAAATTCGCCCAGCTGATTAGCGTCCGAGCCTTCCGGTGCGTACGGCTCCCAGTTCGGCAGCTTGGCAATACCGTGCCGCATGTAGTCCTTCATCCAAAACGGCCTGCGGAGCGCATCCAGCTTCGAAGCAAAGGACAACTTCAGGGGTCTGCCAAACCCATTACGACGGTTACGCTCGCGATTCGATCCAGTCGGCACATCAACAGTAACGACTAGGGTCGACAGCCCGAGATCAGCAGCTCGCCGGATCATATCCTCAGAGATCGAACGATCCTGCGCGACGTAGAGCTGATACCAACCATGTTCGGGTGCGATCTTGGCCAAATCTTCCATCGATGCCGTGGCGGCGCCAGACATGATGAATGGGATGTTCGCCTCTCGCGCCGCTTCCGCCAGCATTAGATCGCCACCCCAGCGGTAATTGCTAATACCGCCTGTCGGCGCGATGCCAAAAGGGCTGGAATATTGCCGGTCAAACAGATACTGCGACTGGTCACGCTCTGTAATATCGACCATGTAGCGCGGCATCAGAGGCCGGCGGCGAAAGGCATTCTCGTTTCGATCTAGACCGTCTTCGTCATCAACGCCGCCTTCTATGAAATCGTATATAATCTTCGGCAGGCGTTTCTTGGCCAATAACCGCAAATCGTCGAAATTTATGGCGTTGTCGACATTCATGATTTTATCCGCTACTCCGCTGCGATCGCCTGGTTATCCTCGTGCTCAGCGATAAATTTTTCTGCCTCTAGCGCCGCCATACAACCCATGCCAGCCGCTGTCACGGCCTGCCGATATACTTTGTCAACCACATCGCCAGCGGCGAAGACCCCGGGGATTGCCGTCGCTGTACTGTCCGGCGCCGTCAGTATATAGCCCTCATCATCCATCGCGACATGGCCTTTGAACACGGCAGTCGCCGGGTCATGGCCGATGGCGATGAAGACACCGCTGACGTCAAGGCCCGTCGTAACATCCGTTTTTACATTACGGACCCGCGCACCACTGACACCTGGTGGGTCGGACTCCCCGGTCACCTCGTCCAGCACATGTTCCCACATCACCTCTACCTTAGGATTAGCGAATAGCCGATCCTGCATAATTTTCTCCGCCCGGAAGGCGTCACGCCTATGGATAACTGTGACCTTGCTAGCATGATTGGTAAGGTAAAGCGCCTCTTCGACAGCCGTATTGCCGCCGCCAACTAGTGCGACATTCTGATCACGGAAAAAGAATCCGTCGCACGTTGCACAAGCTGAAACTCCAAAGCCCATGAATTTCTGCTCTGACTCAAGGCCAAGCCAGCGCGCCTGAGCGCCCGTAGCGATGATCACGGCATCGGCTGTGTAAATAGCTCCGCTGTCGCCGGAACAGGTAAAGGGCTTACTGCCGAAGTCCACATCGTTGACGATATCGTAGATCATATTGGTGCCAACGCTCTCGGCCTGCTTCTGCATCTGCTCCATCAACCAAGGTCCCTGGATAACGTCGGCGAAGCCAGGATAGTTTTCGACATCGGTCGTAATCGTCATCTGCCCACCAGGTTGCAGGCCGGCGACAAGGGTCGGCTTAAGGTTGGCGCGAGCCGCGTAAATCGCCGCGGTATAACCAGCTGGGCCGGACCCGATGATCAAAACCTTACTGTGATGTCGTTCCGCCATAGGACACGCGCCTTTCTTCTTATTTCAATTCCGCAACCCGGAGCGGGTAATTTGCCCGAAAGGATAACTCAAGTAAATTGGCCGCACCGTCACTCAGAAGGATCGACGTCAAGTCGCACGACGATACCCTCAGCTTCTGGAAAAGGTGCAGGGTAGCGCGCCGTGACCCGCGGGTCATGACCCGGGATGATATGCTTCGACGACGCGGCCAGTAAGCCCATCGTTCGGTATCCGTCGATCATATCACCAACATTATAGACCAGGGGAAACGGGTTCGGCGCATCCATGTTCTCATAGAAATGCGCTGCATCAGCGGCAAGCACGACCCAGCCGCGCTTGGTGAATACGCGCACCACCTGAAGCCCATCGGTATGGCCGCCCACATGATGCACCGAAAGGCCCGGTGATAGTTCTTCCATTCCGTCAATGAAGACGACACGATTATCGTATACCTTACGCAGCATATCGATCACATACTCGATCGAATAGGCCATGTTGAAAGTCTCGTGCCGCATATTGCGGCCGGTGGCGAACGTCATCTCGCGGTCCTGCAGATAGAACTGCGCGTTTGGAAAATCACCAACCGAACCAGCGTGGTCATAATGTAAGTGGGATATGATGACGTCTTCAACCTGAGCCGCATCGATGCCCAACATTTTCAACCCTTCGGCCGGTGTCCGCAACAGCGTTCGTCCACGTTTCTCTGCTTCCTTTTTCTCAAAGCCCAGGTCAACCACAAACGTGCGACCGTTGCCGACAATCGCCCACACAAAATAGTCCATCGGCATTGGCCCATCATGTGGGTCCGGATGAAGCAGGTGCTGATTCCGGCTACCGACGCGCTCCGCATACTTTACTGCGTAAACTTCATAGGGATCGGACATTTCCAGTCTCCAATTTCCACATGAACGTTGGCGGCAGACAGTGCCGCCGTTTTATTATCCCGTATCGCACTTTAAGAATACAGGGAGGGGCCGCTATGGCGGATATCAAAAAGATCGGATTTATCGGGACCGGTGTCATGGGCGGCCGCATGTGCCGCAACCTGGCAACAAAGGGCGACGTCCCCGTCATCGCCTTCGATTTAGATCCGGATAAAGTGGCAGCTCTGGACAATGCCGGTGTCGAGGCTGCCCCCAGTATCGAGGCGCTGGTCGCGGTGTCCGACCTAATCATCATCTGCGTGCCAGGCGAACCGCAGGTGCGCACCGTCTTGTTCGAACCCGATGGAGTTCTGCAACATGTACACGCCGGTCAAACCGTCGTCGATATGACCACCGCTACAGCAAATGTCGCAAAAGAGGCAGCAGAAAAGTTGGGAAACAAGTCAGTCGACTTCGCTGACGCACCAATTGCGCGTGGCGTGTCCTCGGCCGAGGACGGCACACTCAGCATCATGGTGGGTGGTTCAAAAGAGGTTTTCGACCACATCCATCCAGCGATGTCCTGCATGGGCACCGAGATCACCCATTGTGGCGGCGTCGGCACTGGTATGGTCATGAAGCTAATGAACAATTTCATCGTTTTCATGAATACTTCGGCGCTCGCCGAGGCATTGTTGATCGGCACTCGCGCTGGCGTCGATGGTGAGCTGCTTTTCGAGACCCTATCGCGCGGCTCGGCTGACAGTTTCGTGCTGCGTAAACACGGGATGCAGTACATGGTAAAGGAAGATTTTCCGGATGATGTTTTCTCCGTCGTATACTCGCTCAAGGATCTCAGCTACGCGCTGAAACTGGCGGAGGAAAACAACGTGAACGCAGAGACTGGCAAGCTTGTCGAGCGACGTTTCAAGGAGGCCATAGATTCCGGTTACGGTCCCTACTACGGCCCAGTCGTCTACAAGCTACTGAAAGACCAAAACTGATCTTCCACTGAAGATCAATCGTGACGGGGCATCAACTCCGATCCCATTTTAAGACATTTGCGCTTTGGCAATCTGTTTCTCCGTCTCTAATTTCACCCAGCCTCAACAGAGCGAATATTATCGACACCCTATTGACCTTGCATCGATGCAAGGCTCGGTCAATCACGAACCTATATTCACTATGAAGCCATCGGCTGCTAGCGTTGGCGAATAACATCCGATAAAGGAGAGGTTAGTATGAACCGGGTTGACGGAAAGATCGCGCTGATCACGGGCGGCGCACGCGGCATTGGCGGTGAAGCAGCACGTCAACTGGTACAAGCAGGTGCAAAAGTTGCGATCACCGATGTATTAGTGCCGGATGGTGAAGCGCTTACCAACGAGCTCGGCAATGGCTCGATTTTTCTGCAACACGACGTCACCGACGAAGCTGCTTGGAAACACGTGGTTGGCAAAACGGTAAGCCAGTTCGGCGGGCTCGACATTCTGGTCAACAATGCCGGCGTCTGGGAGCGATCCGTGATCGAGGAAGCATCGGTCGAACAATTCGACCGGCTTTGCGCCGTCAATCTAAAAGGCGTCTTCCTCGGCACCAAGCACGGCATCAACGCCATGAAGAACCGGCCCATGGATGCTGATAGCGCCTCAATCATCAACCTGTCTTCGACCGCCGGCCTAGTTGGCTCGTCGACCTCCGCGATTTACAGCATGACCAAGGGCGGTGTGCGGCTGTTCACGAAATCGACCGCGATTGAAGTGCGTGCGCGAGGCTATAACATCCGCTGCAACTCTGTGCATCCCGGCGCCACAGAATCGGCGATGCAGAACGATATTCTAGCAACCAGCAACATGACGGCGGCCGAGATCGAGACCCATAAGACGACCCGCACGCCCATGGGCCGGTTTGGCCAGCCCCTCGATATAGCCCAGGCGATCCTGTTCCTAGCGTCGAACGACTCATCCTGGATGACTGGTTCGGAAATGGTTGTCGACGGCGGTTATACGGCGCGCTAACGTTCGCCAGACGTCTGGATAACGGGTCAAGAAATCTGAACTGGCCGTCGTTTAACCAGAATATGTTGTCGGCCTGCGATCTCAGCCAAGCGCTGGCCAACCTTGTCTGTACGATTGTCCCGAAACCAAATTACTCGATTTCTCCAATCAAGCGCCAGAACTACCCCAGAATCGACAACGCCCGTGCCGCCATGGCCTCGTCCATATCCAACAGGTTACGTTTTTTATTAAGGCCTGACTGATCGCCACTAGATAGGACAGCCGCCATATTGCCGGATCGCACGGCCAGTGCGGGAAACACGTCGTATCTGCGATTGAGCGTCCAAGACGCCCCCTGTTGCTGACAATTAGTCGCGGTAGCTAATAAGTTCTCCAGCACCGACAAACTTTGAAAGACCTGCCAAAATAAAACCGGCACCTAACGGCCTACCGCATAGCCCTGCATGCCACGCGGATTAGCGCCGGCCTTGAGCAAGCCGTCATCCTGCGCGGCGGCGCACATGCGGCCTTCTGACCAGTCTTCACCGACAACCACATTGTGGCCGCGGCGGCGCAGCTCGTCGACAGTCGCTTGCGGAAAACGGCCCTCGACCACAAGTTTTCCTGGAGCCGCAACACGGGGATAGAAGGAACCGGGAAAGTGCTCGCTGTGCCAAGACGGCGCGTCGATCGATTCCTGCAGGTTCAAGCAAAAATGGACGTGCCGCAGGAAAAAGTTGGTCTGCCATTGATCCTGCTGATCGCCGCCTGGCGTCCCGAAAGCCATATAAGGCTTACCGTCCTGCAAAGTCATCGAGGGTGAGAGTGTCGTGCGCGGTCGCTTGCCGGGCTCCAGGCTCGCCGGGCGCCCCTCCTCCAACCAAAACATCTGCGCCCGACTGTTGAGACAGAAACCTATCTCCGGAATAACCGGAGAGCTCTGTAGCCACCCACCGCTCGGCATGCAGGCAACCATATTGCCGTGCCGATCAATCACGTCGACATGGCAGGTATCGCCGGCAACCACGCCCTGCTTACTGACCGTGGGTTCACCGATACCGGCGCCGAGCGTCATCTGCCCAGCTGCGACATGCGCCTCGTAATCAACCACGCCACCAAAACCATCAATCGAGCCAGGCCGGAAGCCCATCGACGCCTCTCCCATATCGATCAAATCCCGCCGCGCTGCGTTGTATTCGTCACTAAGCAAAGTTTTCATTGGGACTTCAACAAAGTTCGGATCGCCATAGAACGCCTCGCGGTCGGCGAAGGCCAGCTTGGTGGCCTCGACCACAATATGCACGAAGTCCGGTCCCACCGGATCCATCGCCGAAATATTGTAATCGCGTAACAAAGCCAGCGTCTGCAATTGCGCGGGCCCCTGTCCCCAAGGGCCTGTTTTCATCGCCGTGTAGTCGCCATAGTCATAGGTCAGTGGCTCATCATAGGTGGCTCGCCACTTGGCCATATCGTCACCACTCAGCACGCCATAGTGCCGCTCACCAGTAACGTCCATCATCGCGTTCTCACGGCAGAATTTATCGATCGCCTCGGCGACAAAACCTTCATAGAAAGCATCGCGCGCCGCGTCGATCTGCGCCCCCCGGTCCCCACCAGCCGCTTTGCCTTCAGCGATGAGGCGCTGCCAGGTCTCCGCCAGCTTCGGATTACCCAAAAGGCTGCCGGCCCTCGGAATCTGACCGTTAGGCAAATAGACAGCAGCGGAGGTTGGCCACTCCATCTCGAACACCTCACGCACCGTCGAAATTGTCTCCCCGACGCGGCCAACCATCGGTGCACCGTTCAGCGCGTAGCCGATCGCCGGCGCAAACACCTCCTCAAGTGTCATGGTCCCGTGATCGCGTAACATCAGCATCCAAGCATCAAACGCTCCCGGCACCACCGTCGCCAACAAACCGGTGCCCGGAACCAGATCGAGACCCAGACCTTTATAATGCCCGATCGTCGCACCGCCCGGAGCCGTACCTTGGCCACAGATGACCCGACTTTCGCCAGTATCAGCACGGTGAATTAACGCCGGCATATCGCCCCCCGCGCCGTTCAGATGCGGCTCTGCAATTTGTAGCGTCATACCCGCCGCAACGGCCGCGTCGAAGGCGTTACCGCCTGCCTCCAGCATCGCCATGCCAGCAGCCGAGGCGAGCCAATGTGTCGACGAGACAACGCCGAACGTGCCGAGAATTTCCGGACGGGTGGTAAACATTAGATACTTCCTTCGCTAGCCCTTAGGGCGCTTATAGAAACGCGAGCCGCACAACCTACCCGCGTAAAAGCAGCGCAACAACTGGGATGAGGAGGCACACAATATATCGGCTGGGGTTGACGTGGCACGGGTCGAAGCACATGTTCGCTGGCGTATAAATTTACCGAGGTTGCAGCGATGCCGATGCCCGTCCCCTTCGTCAAAGATATCGAGTTTGAATACGGCAAAGTGCAGCAAGTCACACCGCTGATCCGGCGGGTCATTGCCAACAATCCGGGACCGTTTACCTATATGGGCACCGGCACCTATATCGTCGGCAGTGGCAACGTCGCCGTCATAGACCCGGGGCCGCTCGACGAAGAACATATCGCGGCACTGCTCGATATACTCGACGGTGAGACAATCACTCATCAGGTCATCACCCACACGCACCGCGATCATTCCCCAGCCGCCGCGCCAATGAAAGAAAAAACCAGCGCTCCAACCTATGGCTTCGGTCCGCATCACGGCAACATCAAGGCGCCTAAGGTCGAAGAGGGCGGTGACTGGGATTTTAAGCCCGACCACGTGGTGCAGGATGGGGACGTGATTGAAGGCCAAGGCTGGACCCTAGAAGCAGTGCACACGCCAGGGCATACCTCGAACCATCTTTGTTTCCACCTGAAGGAGGAGAACGCTCTTTTCTCCGGCGACCATGTGATGGGCTGGTCAACATCCGTGATCTCACCGCCAGACGGCGACATGGCGCACTACATGCATTCGTTACGTAAAGTACTCAACCGTGAGGATGCAATTCTCTGGCCTACGCATGGCCCACCCATCAAGGAACCACGGCCCTTTGTGCAGTCCTTCCTCGACCACAGGGCACGACGCGAGTCGCAGATCAAGCAATGTATTCGCGACGGCCAGAACGAAATTAAGGACATGGTCCCGATCATCTATATCAACGCCGCGCCACGACTGCACAAGGCCGCCGCTAGATCTGTGCTAGCCCATCTGCTCCAGATGCAGGAAGAGGGCCAGGTCAGCTGCGAGGGCGAAGCAAACGTCGATTCGGTATTCGAACTAGTCAACTGATGTGGCAAGCGCCGAGTCCGATTCGTCTCGAGGATTACCGGCCAACCGACTATATAATCGAGGCGGTCGATCTGCATTTTGAGTTGGATCCGGCGCGGACCGTCGTGCATTCGCGGCTCTTACTCGAGCGCCGCGACGGCGTTGATGGGCTGGCAGCACTCGTTCTTGATGGACAGGACATTGAACTTTTGTCCGTTCGTCTGAACGGCAAGTGTCTGGAGCCGGGTGACTACACCGTGAACACCAATTCACTGGTAATCGATGCGCCGCCGTCAAATTTTGTGCTAGAGATCGAAAACACCTGCGCACCACAGGAAAACACAGCACTGGAAGGCCTTTACCGCTCCGGAAACGGTTACGTCACCCAATGCGAAGCGGAGGGCTTCCGCAAGATCACCTATTTCGTCGACCGACCGGACAACCTTTCAATCTTCCGGACAGAGATCGTCGCCGATAAGGCAGCGAACCCGGTCCTGCTATCGAACGGCAATCTAGTAGAAAGCGAGGATTTGCCAAACGGGCGGCATCGGGCCCTTTGGTACGATCCATTTCCGAAACCGTCCTATCTGTTTGCGCTGGTTGCCGGGAATTTCGCCTGCGTCGAGGACCACTTCAGGACAAAGTCGGGGCGCGACGTGAAGCTGCGCATCTATGCCGAACCCGGCAATGAAAACCGTTGCGATTTCGCCATGGAGTCGCTCAAGAAGTCGATGCGCTGGGACGAAGAAAGGTTTGGCCTCGAATACGACCTCGATATGTTCATGATCGTCGCCGCCAGCGACTTCAATATGGGAGCGATGGAAAACAAAGGCCTAAACGTCTTCAACGCCAAATACGTGCTTGCCAACCCAGAAACGGCGACCGACACCGACTACGCTAATATCGAAGCGATCATCGCGCACGAATACCTGCATAACTGGACCGGCAACCGGGTGACCTGCCGCGACTGGTTTCAGCTAAGCCTCAAAGAGGGTCTGACCGTATTCCGCGACCAGGAGTTCTCCGCCGAAATGCGTTCCGCTGCGGTTAAGCGGATCGGCGATGTTCGCATGCTGCGGGCGCGTCAGTTCCCCGAGGATGCTGGCCCACTGGCCCATCCGGTGCAGCCAAAATCTTATATCGAGATCAATAATTTTTACACCGCCACTGTGTACGAAAAGGGGGCCGAGGTCATTCGCATGATTCAAACCCTGATAGGAGCGCAAGCCTTCCACGACGGCATGGACCTTTACATCGAGCAATTTGATGGTAAGGCCGCGACCATCGAGGATTTTATCGACACCATGGCGGTTTCTAGCAGGGCCGATTTCACCCAGTTTCGGCGCTGGTATGACCAGGCAGGCACGCCGCGCATAGCCATCCAAGGTCACTACGATGCCAAGGCGCATACCTATGATATGGTCGTCTCACAGAACAGCCCGGCGACCCCAGGCGAACCGGACAAGGAGGCGTTGCTCATCCCCTTGGCCATGGGTCTGCTCGATGGCGCAGGCAACGACTTGCCGCTGCATCTCGAGGGAAGCGAGGGTGCCCCGACGACCCGAGTTCTCGAGGTTAGCGAAACGACGCAAACCTATCGCTTCAACGACGTGCCCGAGACGCCGACGCCCTCGTTATTACGTGGGTTTTCAGCCCCAGTTATCGTCGACCCGCCGCTTGGCCGGGAGCAGCAGGCTTTCCTGATGGCCCATGACAGCGATTCTTTCAATCGCTGGGAATCGGGGCAGCAGTTCGCCGTCGCACTATTGCTCGACAGGGTCGAAGCCATTCAGCGAGGTGAAACCCCCGCCTCACCGGATGCCTATATCGAAGCGATCGGGAATGTGATTGCCTCAGCTGACTCTGATAAGGCTCTAACCGCGCAGATGCTGAGCCTGCCGGGGGAGGAATATCTCGGTAATCAGATGCAGCGCGTCGATGTGGAAGCTATCCACCTGGCACGGGAAGGTCTGCGCCTTTTGATTGCAGAAGCCCTGCGCGCGCCGCTGACCGCGCTCTATCATGGCAATGCCAGCAACAAGCCTTACTCGCCGGACGCGACGGAGAGCGGACGTCGGCGACTACGCAATTCGGCTCTGTCTTATCTGGTCGCACTCGAAGAGCAGGAGACGACAGCCCTCTGCACGACGCAATACGCAAACGCAGATAATATGACGGATAGGATCGCCGCACTTGACTTGCTAACTGATATCGATGGGCAGGGTAGAACAGACGCTCTGGCGAATTTCTACGAGACCTGGAAAGACGACCCAATCGTCACCGACAAATGGCTTTCGATCCAAGCCGTGTCCGCTCGATCCGAAACACTTGCCGATGTGACCGGACTGCTCGAGCATAATGCATTCTCGATCCGAAACCCGAACCGAGTGCGCGCGCTGATCGGCAACTTCTGCAACAACAACCAGCTCCGGTTCCACGCCGCTGACGGCAGCGGCTACACCTTTTTGGCCGATCAGGTGCTGCGCCTTGATCCGCTTAATCCTCAGGTCGCCGCCCGGCTACTGTCACCGCTCGGTCCCTGGCGCCGCTTCGACGGACCGCGGCAGAGTTTAATGAAGGCGCAGCTGCAACGGATACTGGATACAGGAAACCGGCTATCGATGGACGTCTATGAAATCGCTTCAAAAAGTCTGGCGTGACGCGCGTCTCACAAAAGATTTATTTCAGCCTAAACGGCTCGCTCTCTATCGTTAGTGCATTACATAGAGTGATGGAGGCCCCGCGATGGTGGCAACATTAAAAACAGATATCTGCGTAATCGGTGCCGGCTCTGGCGGGCTGAGCGTCGCTGCCGGTGCCTCGCAAATGGGTGCCGACACGGTCTTGATCGAACGCGACAAGATGGGCGGCGACTGTCTGAACTATGGCTGTGTCCCCTCGAAGGCGCTAATCGCCGCAGGCCACACTGCACATCTGATGCGACACAGCGACCGTTTTGGCATCAAAAGCGTCGCGCCACAGGTCGATTACGCGAAGGTGCGCGATCATGTACGCGGCGTTATCGCGGCAATCGAGCCCAACGATTCCGTCGAGCGGTTCACCGGACTGGGCGTGAACGTCATCCTCGGCGCGGCCAAGTTCACGAGCCCTAATACGGTGGAAGCCGGCGGCAAGACCGTCCAGGCCAAGCGTTTCATCATTGCCACCGGATCGTCGGCGATGATTCCACCGGTTCTGGGGCTTGACCAAGTCAAGTATTTGACCAATGAAACCGTGTTCGAACTGGACACACGGCCAGACCATCTAATCGTCATAGGCGGCGGCCCAATCGGCGCCGAACTAGCGCAAGCTCACCGGCGGTTGGGCGCCGAAGTCACTATCGTCGAGATGTTCAATTTTCTGGGCAAGGACGACCCGGAACTGACAGAGGTAGTGCGCAAACAATTCGCGTTAGACGGTATCAATATCCGGGCGCAGACAGCAGTGACCGCGATCGAGAAGGACAGCGACAAAATCGTCGTAGTGACGGAGAAGAACGGACAGATAGAGCGCATCACCGGATCGCACCTGCTTGTAGCAGCCGGTCGCATACCCAACCTAGACGGCCTTAACCTTGAAGCGGCGGGCGTAGCCTTCAAGCGCAGGGGAATCGAAGTAGATGCCCGCCTGCGCACCACAAACAAGAAGATTTTCGCCATCGGCGACATCGCCAGTCCATACCAGTTCACCCATATGGCCGGCTATCACGCGAGTATCGTCATCCGTAATGCGCTGTTCAAATTACCTGCTAAAGTCAATTACAGTGCCGTACCTTGGGTCACCTACACCGATCCGGAGCTAGCCCATGTCGGCAAAACGGAAACTGACGCTGAAAAAGAGCATCCGGGCGCCATCAAGATCCTGCGCTGGCCGTTTCACGAGAACGATCGCGCGCAAGCGGAGCGTGAAACCGAGGGGCTAATCAAGGTCGTCACTACCAAGAAAGGTCGGGTGCTGGGGGCCACCATCGCCGGGCCGCGTGCGGGGGAGCTGCTGTCACCTTGGATCATGGCGGTGGGCAACAGGCAAAAGATCGGCGCCATGGCAGGGATGATCGCTCCCTACCCGACGCTCGGCGAGGTCGGAAAGCGGGTCGCTGGCAGCTACTATACCCCGTCGCTGTTCAGCGAACGCACACGGAAGATCGTTCGGTTCCTATTGAAATTCTGACGCTACTTTTTCTCGCCCCGGACATTGACCATTGTGCCAGCGAAAATGATCCCTGCGCCAATCCACAGCCAGATATCTGCGGTTTCGTCATAGATCAGCCATCCGAGCCAGGCGATCAGCGGGACCCTCAGGTAATGTAGCGGAGTAACCAGCCCCGCATCAGCAAGGCTAAGGCTGCACGCCGTACAGTAATGCGCGGCTAGTCCAGTCAAGCCAATTGCAATGACCCAGAGCCAGTAATGACCATGTGGCAGGAAGATACCGTAAGAGCTAATGGCAACGCTTGCCATCAACAGCTGCAGCAGGAACATCCAGAACAGGATAGTCATTGGCCCTTCGGTTCGGGTCAGCGCTTTTGTAAACACATTCGCTCCGCCGAATAGCATCGCGCCCAACAGCACGATCAGGGCCACCGGATCGATGATTGCGACGCCGGGCCGCAAAATAACCAGAATACCGGCGAAGCCAAGCAACACCGCGACCAGCCGATAAGATGTAAAACGCTCTCGCAGAAAGGGAACTGCCAGGATCACTACCCAAATCGGCAAAGTGGACTCGAGAACGAAAACCTCAGCCAGAGGCAGCACCGAAATACCGTAGAACCAGCAGCCCACGGCGGAGATATGGCACAGGTTGCGCCAACCGTGCATCCAGACCCGCTGCGTCCGAACGATGCCCGTGCCTAGCTGTAGCATGAGAGCGAGAATGACCGCGAACCCGGCGACATTGCGGACGAAGAGGATCTGCACTGTGTTGTAAATCTCGGAAAGCTCTCGCGCCGCAATCCCCATCAGCGACAGCGCAATCAGCGTGCCGAACATCCAGAATACGGCCTGTAAATATTGCGGTAGCGCTTTCATCCCACAGAGGCATCATGCTGAGCGCAAAATCGCCGCAGCGCATCTGTACATTCTTCCGGATGGAGAAGTTGTACCATGTGATAGGCAGTAGGCAGATGCACCATGGTGAAATCAGCCAATCCATCGCGCAAAAGAGCTTCCTGACGGTCGCTGGTAATCTGACCCGAAGTGGGATAAAGCCCCAAAACCGGCGCCCGGATATTTGGCAAGAATGATGACGCGTCCGCCGCATTAACCAGCTTCGACATGGCAACCTGGACATCCGGATCGCCCTTGGCAAACTCTTCAACGTACCAGTTGAAGAGATCCGGTTCCTCGTCTGCAGGTAGCCGGGTCTTGCGCGTCGTCGCATCTACCCAATCGCGAATACCCATTTGCTGCATGGCCTCAGTGCGTGATCCATGGCCGAGGGAATAGCGATCCTTCATTTTCTGTTCGATGAAAACGGGGGTCCCCACAAGGGTCAAGCTGCAGACCCTATCGGGGTGCAGCGCCGAAAGGGCAAGTCCAAGGATGCCGCCCATCGACTCGCCACAATAGTGCACGCGCTCGACATCCAGATGATCGAGCAACCCGACCAGGTCACCCACAAGGCTGTCCAAGGTCAAGCTGCGTTCCAAGTCAGCTGGTCGGCTCGAACCGCCGAGCCCGCGCATATCCGGTCGTACGACCTTGAAATGCCCCGCCAGCAATGGCACCCATCGATACCAGAAATGGCCCGAACGGCCGTTGCCATGCTGTAGTAACAACATCGGCGATTCCACCCAAGGGTCGGTGAAATCGTCGATTTGGTAGTGGATCGAGAGACCTGCCCCGCGTTGCAAGTCAGGCATGCAGTGCTCGCACCGCCATCATATAGTCCTCGGAGAAATCGTTTACGGTGACGATGGCATCATCAAAGCCGATTTCCGCCAGGAGGTTTAGCCGTTCCTTGGCTTCCTCCTCACTGCAGCGTAGGTCTAGATTATCGTCGTCTAAAAGGGTTCCGCCACCGCCAGAAAAATCAACCGGGATATTGGAGGCGACGGTACGCCCACCGCCTTCGCCCTTGAACCGTTTGTAGCCTTCTTTCAAGGTCGCGATATTGGTGAAGTGGCAAGAAGAGATCCAACCGTCGTAATCATTGGCCGCGATCGGGATCCAGCGGCTACCAGCCCAGCTGCCAATCAATATTGGTGGTCCGCCCGCAGCAAAGTCGGGCGGGGTCAGGTTGGCGTCTCCAACAACCTCGCCACGCCAAAGGGCCTGCATGACCGGTAATGCCTCGGCAAGCTTGCGGAAGCGGGCGCTGAAATCGTTGCCTGTCGCTTTAAAGTCACCTTCCGTCGATCCTGTTCCCACGCCGAGCCGGATGCGGCCGCCAGACAAGTAATGGATGCCCAGGATGCGGTGCGCAAGTTCCACTGTGCCGCGCAATGGCACCTGCAGGATGCATGTGCCGAGTTCAATCGTGTCCGTTACCGCCGCCGCGGCGGCCATACCGCTAATAGGATCGACGCGGAATGTACCCCGGCCAAGCGCATCGAAGAACCAGATTCCATCAAAGCCCACCTTCTCTGCCGTGCGCATTGCATCCGTGTAGAGCGAACCACTCGCTGTCTCCAATCGGTGAATGTTGAGGCTTACCCCAATTCGCATGAGACTTTCCTCTTCCGTTTAGCGAAAGATAGGCGTTCAAGCCATGCCTTCATAGATGCCGACGCAAAGGACGGCACTCCCGTCATGCACCGCAAGCGAGCGCGGCAGATGGCAAACTACGGTGTCGTACGCAAATTCAGCCTGAAGGATGAAGAAATTTGCCGGCCCGCCAAAGGGAAATTCGCTGCGATTAGGCCGTCACACAGAAAAAATTTCGGTGCAGATACCTTCCACATCTTGGAATTTCTTAAGATAGAGACCATTACCACTCACGCTACGTCCCTCTCGCGCGCAGCGCGGGCATTTTCGACAACCGATCGCGGTACCGTGACTGAAATAGATAGGGCCAGGAAGGACAGGCTTTTACCATGTCCGTCTAGGTTCAAGCTGCCATTGACACCACCTTGCAGAACATCGTCGAGCACAAAATTGAACGCTCCTAGCACAGGCAAATCGTAGCGCACCACCTTGCCCGCACCGCGATGGGCGAAGGCCGCGCGCATGCGTTCAGCCGTCACCTGTTTGTCAATAGGGGCATAGCCATCATCGGCGTACGGGATCACGCTCATATTAGAGCGATCGCCCTTATCGCCTGTGCGGCCATGGGCGATTTCACGTAAGGGTACCTCGACCAGACAATCAGACATCGTCCGGCCCCACAAGGCGGACCCGCGGTTGGATCGACTCGCGCGGGATTAGGCACGACGCAGTCTTGATACGCGGCATGACATTCAGCCGGACCCCGGCACCTCCCGCCGGTCCGGCACAATAGAGGGTTTCCACTTCGCGCGCCGCCCGCGCCGCGGTAGTCTCGTCAGCGGCGTTCACCGCCAGCCGGACGCGCACGTCCTGCCAGTCCGTGTCGCTGTGATGTTTAGAAAGGCCGCCGCTATCGCCGTCCAGCACACTTACCAAACCCAGCACGTCGGTGCGAACCGAAAGGCCCGGAAATTCGCGTTCGACCCGCTCTTTGGCCGTCTGTGCCGCTAGCCGCGCCCGTGCAGACGCCCCTGGACCGGCATAGGAAATCTCACCCTCACCGAGCCAGCCACCCTCATAGCTAATAGTGACTTTTAGGGTCTCCGGTGCCGGTCGCCCCTTGGCACCGGTGACCTGCACCCGGTCCGGCCCCACGTCAGAGACCGCGACCTGCATAAGATCGAGGGTTACGTCCGGTGTCAGATAGTTCGCCGGGTCGTGGATCTCGTAGAGAACCTGTTCCTTGACGGTACGCGGGTCAACACGGCCGCCCGTGCCTGAAGGCTTGGTAAGCACGATGTCCCCCTCACCCGTGACCTCTGCGATCGGATAACCGATATCGGCCATCCCTGGCACGTCCTTGTAGCCAGGGTCCGCAAAATATCCACCGGTCGCCTGCGCTCCGCACTCCAAAAGATGGCCCGTCAGCACACCGGCGGCGACCCGATCCCAGTCCTGATCTTTCCAACCAAAATGATGCAGTAGTGGTGCCAACGCTAACGCAGAGTCGGTCACACGGCCGGTGACCACCACGTCAGCGCCCAACGCCAAGGCGTCGGCGATCGGCCGCGCACCGAGATACGCGTTAGCCGCAACGATGTCGTACCGGCCAACATCGAACAGTGGCTCCTCCTCCCAGGCCTGTACCTGCATCGAACGCAGCCCTTCGCGGACATCGTCGCCTTCGACCACCGCCACCTTGATTTCTTCGATACCCAGTTCTTGCGCCAACCGATGAATTGCCCGGGCCGCACCTGCGGGGTTAGCGGCGCCAAAATTGCCAAGTATCGGGATCTCATGCGCGACACAGTCCACCAGTACCGGTGCCAGGAACCGTTCAAGATCCGGAGTATACCCCTTGTCGGCATCGCGTAGTTTGTTGCGCTGTGCATAGGCGAGAGTGCGTTCCGCCAGGGTCTCGTAAAAGAGGGCTGCCGGCGCGCCGGCATCGATCAGCGCCTGGACGACGGGTGCCCCGGCATCGACCCGGTCTGTCGCGAACCCTGCGGCGTTGCCAATATGAAAACGTTCTTCTGCCATTATACCCATCTCCCGTTAAACGACCTCGACGCGCCAGGTCCCGATCGTTTCACCAGATTTAAAGGCCATCGGTTCCGCATTGCGAGCTCGCTCCGGCACATCAGCACCAACCAAGTATTCGCGCAAAACCCGATAAACACCCGCATGCGCCACGAGCAGCACGCTCGGCGGTGCCTCAATCGTATCCAAGCTGCCAATGATTCGGCTTCGGAAGGACTCGATGGACTCACCACCTTCCGGCGTTACCCCCCGCACGAATTCTGAAATTGGCTGCCCTTCCCAAACACCGAGCGTACGTTCCCGCAAATCGTCATGCACATTGACGGAAATGCCTCCATGCGCTTCAGAAACGATGCAGGCCGTGTCATAGGCACGTTGCAAGGGACTGGTATAGATGGCGGAGATAACCTGTCCGCGCAAACGCTCTCCAGCCAAACGGGCCTCGTCGCGTCCCTGATCAGTTAAAGCATAGTCTGTCGCACCGCCAATCAGGCCACGGACATTCGATTCAGATTGGCCGTGCCGGAGATAGAGGAACCCGGTTTCGATGAGAGGACGCAGTTTAGACATAGCAGTCGGAGCATACCTGCAAGTATCAATCGCCCAAAGAACTACGCCATCGCCTCACGCATTGCCTCACCGACCAAGGACGGAGTGTCGAGCACAATCACGCCAGCCTTTTCGAGCGCTTTACGTTTGGATTGATAGGTCCCACGGTCACCCATGACGATTGCACCTGCATGGCCCATGCGCTTACCCGGAGGAGAGGCCGCGCCGGCGATGAAGGCGACGATAGGCTTTTTCATACCCTCGGCATATTCCGCCGCCGCCTCCTCCATCTCGCCACCAATCTCGCCGATCAAGACAATGCCCTTGGTACGGTCATCAGCATCGAGGGCTTTAAGCGCGTCCAGGGTTGTTGAACCGATGATTGGATCACCGCCAATGCCGACAAAGGTTGACGTACCGAAGCCGGCTTCAACCATCTTCATGCAAACAAGCGTGCCGAGACTGCCACTGCGCGAGACGATGCCGATATCGCCAGGCTGGAATACCCGTTCTTCGAAGACCGGCATAAAACCAACGAAACACTCGCCCGCCGTTACCACACCGGTCGTATTCGGACCGATCACCCAAGTGCCCGCCTCACGTGCCGCAGCAAGGAAATACATCACGTCTTGAACCGGAATATGCTCGGTCAAACAGACGATGCCTTTGGCACCCGCCTTGATCGCGTCAAGCGCTGCATCTTTAGCTAGCATTGGTGGAATAAACATAGCAGATACATCGAAGCCGCCATCCTGTGCCGCCTCAACCGCCGAGGCGTATACCGGCACGCCACAGGCTGTTTCGCCCGCACGGCGCGGATTGACACCGCCCATGACGTTGGTGCCGTAGGCTTGCATGCGCTCGGTCCAGAAGCTGCCCTGCTTCCCGGTGATACCCTGGATCAGAACTCGCTCATGCTTTTTGACGATCATGATGTTTCCTTCGCGGCCGTGACGGCCGCTTTAACCGCATCATCCATAAGATCGTAGGGTTCCATATTCAACCGCTCTCGGACCAGAGCGATGGCCTCGTCCTCGTTCGTACCGTGTATGGTGAAGAACACTGGCAAGGTGGGCTTGAGTTCCTGCCAAGCGTTGACAATGCCTTCAGTCATCACATCGGTTCGCGCGAAGGCGCCGCAGAAGTTAACTAGCAGACACTTCACCCGTGGATTCGACAACACCAGTTCAAGTGCCGGCTTGCCTAGCGTATAGGCCTCACCGCCGATCTCCAGGAAATTCGCCGGCTCACCGCCATAGTGCCGTACTACATCCATGGTAGTCATGGTAAGGCCAGCGCCATTCGCCAGTACGCCGACATCGCCATCAAGTTCTATATAGCGTAAGCCGATATCACGGCCGCGGCTCTCCAACTCGGTCAATTTCTCCGGCGCGCCCTTATTAACCAGTTCTGGTCGCCGGTTGGCGCCGGAGTCCTCCAGCGAAAACTTGCAGTCGAGCGCAACGAGATTGCCCGCACGAGTAGCGATCAGCGGATTGATCTCCACGAGTTCCGCGTCGTTATTGAAGTAGACGTCGTAGAGTTTCTCCAGCACATCAGCGACGGGCCCTGTCTTGTCGTCGAGACCAATGCCGTCGAGAGCCGCTTCCGTCGCCGCGCGGTCGACACCATTACGAATATCGATCAACAGTCGAACGATCTTGTCAGGATTAGCGTCTGCAACTTCCTCGATATCCATGCCGCCTTCGGTCGAGAACAGCATCAGCGGACCCTTTGAGGCCGCATCGGTCATTACGCAAGCGTAGTACTCCGCTGCAATGTCGGCTTGCGCTTCGACCAGCACCTGTTCGACGGTGTTGCCGGCGATATCCATGCCGATAATCTTCTGGGCTGCCGCCTCAGCTTCGGCCGGGGTGCCAGCGAGCTTGATCCCGCCCGCCTTGCCGCGCTTACCTGTCGGCACCTGTGCTTTGACCACGCAAGGCCCAATTTTTTCCGCCACCAACGCGGCATCGGCCGGGGTGGCGGCCAGGGCGCTTTCGGGCACTGCGATACCAGCCGCGGCGAGCAAGGGCTTCGCCGCGTGTTCTTCGAAATTCATCGCATTACTTTCCGTAATTGGCCCAGTGGGCACCAAACAGTTCTTCCTCGCTCGGCTTGTCTTCGGGGATCTCGGTTACCAGGTGGGTGATGTTGACGAAGTGTCGCCAGTTCAGATTTTCCGAGATCGAGTTGCCGGCCCAGGTACCGCAGCCCATCGACAGAGTAAATTCAAGCCCGTTGGTAAAGGAACCGCCGTTGCCGAAGGTATGCGCCTGGTTAACCAGCACCCGGACGACTTTTAAATCTTCTGCTAGTTCGCGGTAGTGATCGGCATTAGCCGTGTGGATGCCTACAGAATGGCCCGCACCCTGATAGTCCAACACTTCCTGGACCTGCTTTTTCGCCGCAGTGAAATCCTCAGCGCGATAAATGGTAAGCGCGAGCGAAAGTTTCTCGCCGGAGAATGGTCGATCCGGTCCGACGCCCTGATCTTCGACCATAAAGAATTTGGCCGACCTGGCCGCGTCCGGCAGGCCACAGGCCTCGGCGAAGATATCCGGGTCCTTGGCGATGATGTGCCGATTCAGCTTGCCGTTCTTCCAAAGCGCATCCTTGACCTGAGCAATCTCCGCCGGGGAGCAGAGATAACCGCCGGCTGCCTCGAGCGCCTTGATAGCATCGCCATACACCGCATCGACGATTGTCACCGAATTCTCAGAAGAACAGGACGTCGCGTTGTCGAAAATCTTCGACGCGCAGATTTTTTCCGCTGCATCGGGCAAATCAGCACTGTCGTCGATGATCACAGGCACATTGCCCGCACCGACGCCGATTGCTGGAGTGCCGCTAGAGTAGGCTGAACGGACATTGTTCTGACTGCCAGTGACAACCACCAGGTCTACCGCCTTCATCAGAGCACCGGTCAGCTCCTTGGTAACAGGGCTCGGCAAAACCTGGACCAGGTCCACAGGGGCGCCAATCTTCTCCAGCTCAGCCCGCATCAAATCGACCGTCAACGCGGTGGTATTCCAGCCCGAGGGTGAAGGCGCGATGATGATCGCGTTGCCGCCCTTGAGCGCCATCATCGCCTTGTTGACCGGCGTCGCAGCCGGATTTGTGGAGGGTGTCACCGCGCCAACCACTCCGACCGGCTTGGCGTATTTTACTAGCCCCTTCTCACGGATTTCCTCGATCACGCCTACCGTCTTGACGCGCATCAGGTCGCGCAGCGTACCAAAGGTCTTGCGAGTGTTCTTAATGATCTTGTCCGGTGCATTGCCAAGACCCGTATCCTCGACCGCCAGTACGGCTAAACGCTCAGCGTTCTCAGGCTTGTAAATCGCCCAGGCCACCGCGGTCACCGCCTCGTCAATGCGCGCCTGATCGGCATCAGCGAAGTTCGCCATGGCCGCTCGCGCCCGACCCATCAGCCCATCTAGTACTACGTTCACATTTAGTACTTCGGGTGCCTGCACCGCCACCTGACTCATCCAATCTCTCCCACTCTGCTAAATTTCATGGATTTCCAATCGCACCAACAATTGAAAAACTGCTCTTTTATGGAACCATTCGTTCCATTTTCTGGAAAACCTATAGCCTGTCAATCGGACTGGCAGCAGCACAGCACCCGCCGCGGCTACAGACTATCCCAGCATCACAGCACTCGCAGACTTTTTGTACGGCCTGCCAATCGGTCTGTCACTATTCGCTGGGGAGCATCAAGAACTAGCACTCATTCACCTGGTTCAAACCTTCGAGCAAGCGACAAAATTTCGCCAGCCACCGAAAATTCAAGCACATAAGATTAAGTCGAGTTAGATGGCAGCCTATGCAAGCCACTGACCAGCTGAATCAGCGGTCACTGCAGTATTACTTTTGGTGTTAGTTAGGTTCAGCAATTGTCCAAGCCAAGGACATTTAGGGAACCGCTCGTGTCATCGATACTAGGAGCCGAATCCACCACCTCGGGGTGCGTCGGATAGCTGTTTCGCAATCTCAGAGACCGATTGTTGGAGCGGACATGGGCGCGCGCCGCCACTCCGGCTTGTTTAAGAAATCCGAAGCTGCTGCGGGGGCAAGCCTATTGGCAACGCACCCCCACATTAGCGACCCCTATCGCTTTTTTAGTCCGCTGCGTCTGCCTTTTCCATGAGGTCCGAATCGACGGTATTCGTCGCATGTGCGGCCGGGGAATAGATCTCTATCAACTCTAGATCGTCAGAGCATGACAGCTCGTTATGAACGATACCAGCGGGCTGCAGCACGCAATCGCCGGGACTGAAGGTCTTCACGCCGCCTTCGCCTTCATAGATGAATTTGATCCAGCCCTTGAGCACGTAAAACATTTGGAATTCACAAAGATGCTGATGCACACCGGTGGTGTGCATGTCGTGATCCTCGCCCTTATGGTCACCCTTGACCCGGACAACATGGGCCCGAAAGGCACCGTTAGTCGCTTCCGCGATGCCGAGATCGCGGTACTCCATGAATTCGCGCAGTCCCTGCTGAAAGACCGCGTCATTGGCGTAACTGGCGGAGAATTTCTGCTTTTCGTTGCTCATATTCTGTTCCCTTCTGTTCACCCGTCTTTACCCTAAGGCCGAAGTGGTTTTCCGGTCAAATCGCTAAACAATCGATTTTGTTTCATCAGTTAGCGGGGTTCCGCTTTAATGGTCGCCAAAAGCGCCGATGACATCCGGCCTACCGTTCCAATAACAACGAAGGTCGTGATTTTCGGGGGACGCGGATAGAAGCTTACTGACACCACTTATATTCGAAACTCCTCTTTCATTTAGCGAAATTGATCGACGCGACGTCAATTGGAACAGCACTTCACACCCCTGACAGTCGCGTGTATCACTGCGAACTCGTCGGAGTTAATTTTTTGAAGGGGCCAAGGATGTCGAAACTCGTTCCGCCGCATGGCGGCAGTCCGCTCAAGCCACTGCTAGTTGGCGAAACCGAACGCTTTGAGTGCGCCGCCCGTGCAGAGTCTTTGACGCGTATCACCTTGTCGAGCCGCGAACTGTCCGACTTATTCATGATGGGAATGGGTGCTTATACGCCGCTCGAGGGGTTCATGGGTGAATCAGATTGGCGTGGCACCTGTGTCGACATGAAACTGTCGAACAACCTGTTCTGGCCCATCCCGATCACCTTGTCCTGCGGACAGGACCAAGCCGGTGCCATCGTGGCCGGTGACGAAATCGCTCTAGCCGATGAAGATGGGGCTGTCGTCGGGACGATGAAAATCGAAGAAAAATACACGATCGACCGCATGTTTGAGTGCCGGCAGATCTTCGGCACAACCGACGAAAAACATCCAGGCGTGCAAAAGGTTCTGGAGCAGGGCGCCGTCAATCTAGCCGGCCCTGTATCAGTCCTGTCAGAAGGCCACTATCCAGCAACCTACAAAGGTCTGTATTACCGGCCAGCAGAGACCCGCGCCCTCTTCGAAGAAAAGGGCTGGTCGACCGTCGCTGCCTTCCAGACCCGCAACCCGATGCATCGGAGCCACGAATATCTGGCAAAGATCGCTATTGAGATTTGCGACGGCGTGCTGATCCATCAGGTGTTGGGTGCGCTGAAGCCGGGCGACATACCTGCCGAGACGCGGGTCAAGGCGATTGACGCCCTGGTCGAGAATTATTTTGTTCCCGGCACCGCGGTACAGGCGGGCTACCCGATCGAGATGCGCTATGCCGGCCCTCGCGAAGCTTTGCTGCACGCGCTGTTCCGGCAGAATTTTGGCTGCTCACACCTGGTTGTCGGCCGTGATCATGCCGGCGTCGGCGACTATTATGGACCATTCGACGCGCACCATATTTTCGATACGGTTGACCAGGGCAGTCTTGTAACTCAGCCACTGAAAATTGACATAACCTTCTATTGTTACAAATGCGGGGGCATGGCGACCGGCAAAACCTGCCCACATAGCGAAGAAGACCGGCTGAATATTTCTGGGACGCGCCTTCGTGAGATGTTCGCCAATCGCGAAACCATCCCTGCAGAATTCAGCCGCCCCGAAGTGGTCAAAGTCCTGCAAACCTACTATGACCATATAAGCTGATTGGCGAACGCAGGTATCGGGTTCGCCGGATTGACAGTCCTTGGACCCTATACTACACACGGCTACAAAATTTAGTCTGGCTATATTGCCTTAGAAAGTATCCGGACCCTCAGTTTTTAATGGGGTCGCCGCGCCAGTTTGGTGCAGGCTTTCTTTAAAGCTAACGATGCCTTTGTTCTGTGCATCGTTCGCTTCAAGCTAGCATTGGGGGAGTTTAATGTTCAGTACCAATCCCTTCGCCGAGCTTTCGGCCTCAATCGATCCTGCCATCATGCAGGCCTATGTAATCGTTATGATTCTGTGCGTAGTACTCGGGACCCTGTTCGATATCGTCCACAAGAAGAGCGCAAAATACTTCTTTGCTAATTGGCGGAACGCGCAGCAAAAGGGCGCTCGGCAGGTCGGCGGCGGTGAGGTTGCCGCCTTAGCCGTGCAGACCGCTGTTGTTGAGGTCGCCACGTCCGGCGAGTTTTGCAACCCACAGCGTCGTATCGCGCATCTGCTGACTATGTACGGCTTCATCGCCTATGTTATCGCAACCGTAGTCATGGTGTTCGGCTACCCGACCTCCGCGACACCAACACCAGTGATCTGGCCGACCCTTTGGACAATCGGCGCTCTACTGGTGTGTGTCGGTGGCTATTGGTTCTGGTTTTTCATCCGTGTAGACGTTGCAGCGGAAGGTAACTCACCCTTCCGTTTAATACGGGCCGACCTCTTCATCGTCTCTTTGCTAGCCAGCGTAACCTTCGGCCTGATCTGGGCGTTCCTTCAGACCACTGGCACCGGAGGGACAATGATCTTTCTGGGCCTTTACCTAATCGCATCCACGTTGTTGTTTGGGGGCATCCCTTGGTCGAAATTTTCTCACATGTTTTTTAAACCTGCGGCAGCGCTGCAGAAACGTGTCGAAAATGCCAACGGGTCGCGAAGCAATCTGCCAGAACCGGCGGATAAACCTGAAATCCTCGGCAGTGCCCGCACTCTACCCCGGCACTATTGATCTGTTTTTATTCATTCTTTGAGATAGGAGTTACGGGATATCATGCCGACATTTGTTTACATGACCCGCTGCGACGGTTGCGGCCATTGTGTCGATATCTGTCCATCCGACATCATGCACATCGATAAGACCTATCGTCGTGCCTACAATATAGAACCTAATATGTGCTGGGATTGCTATTCCTGCGTGAAGGCCTGCCCGCAAAATGCTATCTCTTCTCGTGGATACGCTGACTTCGCGCCACTTGGTCATAGCGTCCGAGCCCTGCGAGAAGAAGAAAAGGGCACGATTTCCTGGAAAGTGAAGTTCCGGGATGGCCGCGAGAAAGATTTCGTATCACCAATCCGCACTACCGAATGGGGTTCGATCCAGTCGCCACAGGACTACACAGCGCCCAGCGCTGACGACTACAAGTCGCAAGAACTTTCTCATGAGCCGGATGCCCTCAACATTGAAGGCGGACTGCCCGTCTTGGATTCGTCTAAGCTCAAAGAAGGGGTCGGCTAATGGGCTTGTTCGGAGGTAGAAAAACAATCCGCGTGGAGTCGGACGTTCTCGTTGTCGGCGGCGGTATGGCCGGTTGCGGCGCAGCTTACGAGTCTCGCTTCTGGGGTCGCGACAAGAAAGTCGTTATCGTCGAGAAAGCGAATATCGAACGAAGCGGCGCCGTAGCGCAGGGCCTATACGCAATTAATTGCTATATGGGCATGCAGTGGGGCGAGAACCAGCCAGAAGACTTCGTAAAGTACGCCAGCAATGACCTGATGGGTTTGGTGCGAGAGGACTTGGCTTACGACATCGGAAGGCATGTCGACTCGACCGTACATAAATTCGAAGAGTGGGGCCTGCCGATAATGCGGGACCCAGAAACAGGACGATATCTGCGCGAAGGCAAATGGCAGATCATGATCCATGGCGAGAGCTACAAGCCAATCGTCGCGGAAGCCGCCCGCAAGGCCGCCACCGAAGTCTACAACCGGATCATGGTGACACATCTGCTGATGGATAAGCGCGATCGAAAGCGAGTTGCCGGTGCCGCCGGATTCAACGTCCGCACGGGCGACTTCTACGTCTTCAAGGCGAAGTCGGTGATCGTTGCCGCCGGCGGCGCGTCACACATTTTCAAGCCTCGTTCAGTCGGTGAAGGCATGGGTCGCACCTGGTATGCACCCTGGAGTAGCGCATCCGCCTACGGACTACCTATCCAGATCGGCGCCAAGATGACGCAGATGGAAAACCGCATCGTCCTGACCCGCTTCAAGGATGGCTATGGCCCGGTCGGTGCCTACTTTCTTCATCTTGGCACCTACACGCAGAACGCCTACGGGGAAGAGTACGAATCCAAATGGTATGACGATACCAAGACTCTCGTCGGCGACTATATCGACCGCCAGCCGGTGCCGACCTGCCTACGCAACCACGCCTTCCTGCGCGAAGTGGCCAACGGTCGCGGCCCGATCCACATGGTGACCAAGGAAGCCTTCCAGGATCCGCACAAAGAAACGGTAGGTTGGGAGAACTTTCTCGGCATGACCATTGGCCAGGCAGTTGTGTGGGCCTCGCAGAACATAGACCCGAAAGAAATCAATCCGGAGCTGACCACGTCCGAGCCCTATGTCATGGGTTCCCACGCCACCTGCTCCGGCGCCTGGGCCAGCGGTCCAGACGATTACGCGCCGTCGGAGTATCGCTGGGGCTATAACCGGATGATGACAGTCAACGGCCTGTTCGGCGCCGGCGACGCCAGCGGTGGTACACCGCACAAATTCTCGTCCGGATCGTTCACGGAAGGTCGCATCGCCGGCAAATCTTCGGTTAACTACATCAACGATATGGGCGACGACACCCAACTCGACGAAGCCGAGGTCAGACGGATTAAAGAAGAAATCTTCCAACCGATGGAGCACTACCAGGTCGGCCGCAACGAGATCGTCGCCGGCACCGTATCCCCTAGCTACATCCTGCCACTGCACGCGCTGCAGCGTCTTGAGAAGCTAATGGACGAATATTGCGGTGGCATCGGCGTCAACTACATGACCAATGAGCCGTTGCTTAATCGTGGTCTCGAGCTGATGGAGATGCTCAAAGAAGATTCCGATCATATCGGAGCAGAAGACTTGCATCAGCTTCAACGCACCTGGGAGTTTAAGCATCGCCGCCTAGCCTCCGAGAGTGTCATGCAGCACACACTTTTCCGCAAGGAAACGCGCTGGCCCGGCTACTACTACCGCGGCGACCATATGAAGCTAGACGACGAAAACTGGCACTGCTTTACCCTGTCCGAATACGAAGCCGAGAGCGGCAATTGGACCATGGAAAAAGCACCTGTCTATCACATCACCGAGTAAATCAATCGAAAGTAATATAGGCGCCCGTCACACCGGCGGGCGCCTTTGTTTAATTCCAAAGGAAGTATATCACGCAGTTTTACATGATCCGATGTTCACCACCGTGATAGGCTTGCCGCAAACAGCGCTCAGTCACGGGGAATAACTATGGACTATTACGATCTTGGTCCCTACAGCCGGACCATCACGACGAATTCACAGAATGCGCAGCTTTGGTTCGATCGCGGCCTCAACTGGCTGTTCGGTTACAATCACGGCGAGGCCATCGCCTGTTTCAAAAAGGCCATCAAAGCCGATTCCGACTGCGCAATGGCATATTGGGGCGTCGCCTACGCCACCGGCCCGAACTACAATCTGCCCTGGCACCTTTACGACCCGAAAGGTCG